>NZ_JBZXYT010000017.1:0-84928 GCF_059391765.1 Brachybacterium sp. SYSU DS0246
CGCACCCACTGCATCCCCGAGTCGCGATACCTGCGTGGTGCGGCACCGGGGGCGAGGGCCGGAGCCGTGCCGAGCATGTGCCGTTCGGCGACGCCGAGCGCGTTCGTGGCGGCGTCGATCTCCGTCTGACGGACCTCTTCGAGGGAACGGGGATCGTCCGCGGCGACGGAGCCCGGCACGATCTCGCCCTCCTCGCCGCGGGTCGCGGTCACCAGCACCACCCGGGTGCCGGCGGCGGCGAGGGAGGCGATCAGGGCGCCGGTCGAGAGGGACTCGTCGTCCGGGTGGGCGTGGACGGCGAGCACCGTCCCGGCGTCGTCGAGGAGCTGCCACGGATCCCGCGTCATGCCGACTCCCCGCCGGAGGGATGATGATCCGCGCCGTCGCGGCCGACGATGCGCGCGTACAGCGCCGCCAGGGCCTGGGCCCCACTCTCCCAGGTCCGGGTGGCCGCGAAGTCGCGAGCGGACCGCACGGCGTTCGCATATCCGTCGGCGTCGCCGAGCAGTGACTGCACGGCCTCCGCCCAGACATCGGGATCCCGGCTGCTCAGCACCACGCCGCCGGGGCCGACGGCTTCCTGGACCCCGCCTGCACAGCGCCAGGCGACGACCGGGGTCCCGCTGGCCTGCGCCTCGAGGGCGACCAGCCCGAAGGTCTCGGACCAGCTCGTCAGCAGCAGCGCGCCGGCACAGCGCATCGCCTCGGCCAGCTCGTCGCGACCCATCGACCCGGCGAACTCCACGCGGTCGGCGACACCGAGCTCCTCCGCCCGGTTCTCGAGCTCGCTGAGGTACTCCTCGAAGTCCTGGGAGGCACCCCCGGCAAGGACGAGGCGCGCATCGAGCGCGGGGTCGAGGTGAGCGAGCACCTCGAGGGCGTGATCGGGTGCCTTGAGCGGCTGCAGGCGTCCGGTGAACAGCAGCGTCGGACGGTGGCGCCGCTCCTCCAGCGAGGAGCACGGACGGAAACGATCCACGTCCACGCCCGGCCGGATCACGGCGAGCCGGTCCCCGGTGACGCCGTAGCGCTCGCCGATGGTGCGTGCTTCCGCTTCGGAGACGGAGACGACGAGGTCCGAGCCGTCGGCGACGAAGCGCTCACCCGGGATGCGGCCTGCGGATTCCGCGGGCTCCCCGGCGTCGAGGCTCTCGGCGTCCTCGGGGGCCGCTACGGAGTGGAAGGACTGCAGGTGCGGCACGCCCAGCTCGCGCGCGACGGGCAGGGCGGCGACCCCGCTGAACCAGTGATGGGAGTGGACGAGGTCCCAGGTCCCGGTGGCGAGGCTCCGGTGCAGGGCGTCCCGGAAGGGGGCGATCGCCTGCTCCATGTCGCTCTTGGCGAGGGGAGCGGCCGGGCCGGCGTCGAGATGGTGCAGCCGGACGCCGTCGGCGACCTCGATCACGGCCGGGGCCTCCGGGTCGCTGCGGCGGGTGAAGAGGTCGATCTGGTGGCCGAGGCGCGCGAGCGCCAGCGCCTGTTCGAGGACGACGACGTTCATCCCCCCGGCATCGGCACCACCGGGATCCTCCAGAGGCGAGGTGTGCAGAGAGATCGCGGCGACGCGCAGCGGAGCGACAGGCATGCCAGCCATCCTAAGCGGCGGAAAGAATAGGCCGTTGTTCGCCCATGACGAAACAAAGGGCGTCCTGGGTCACGGGAAGTTGAAACGGCGATCAGCATCATAGAGCCTGAGGGCCATGGATACGGCGGAGAAGGTTGATTGGGCGGCACTCAATGCCCATGCGGCGGGCCGTCCTGCCCGCCGGCTCGTGGCGAAGGCGATCGCGGCGGCCGGCGGTGATCGGCAACGTGGGGTCGTCCTGGATCTCGGCGCAGGCGCCGGGGCCGACTCGCTGCAGTTCGCGCGCCGTGGGTGGACGGTGCACGCCTACGACACCGATGACACCCTGGCCGGTCGTCTCGTGGAGAACGAACGCATGCCCGGCTCGGTGCACTTCCACCACACCGACATCGCGGCGGTCGAGGAGTTCCCTCGCGCCCAGATCGTCTACTCGACCTACACGCTGGGTCTACTCGGGCCGACGGCCCTGCCCACGACCTGGGCGAAGCTCGTCGATGCCCTTCCGCGCGGGGGCGTGATGGCGGTCGACATGTTCGGCACCAATGACACGTGGGCCGAGCGCTCCGATATCGCGACTCTCCCGCTCGAGGAGATCGATGCGATGTTCCGCGGCTTCCAGATCATCGACCGCACGGTTCGCGACGAGGATGGCCGCTTCCTGGCCGACAAGAAGCACTGGCACGTCATCACGACGCTGGCTCGGAAACTGGGCTGAGCTGGTTCCGGGGCGTCCCTAGGGCGCCCGGACCGTCCTGACTTCTGCAGCTGACCTCAGCAGGCGATCGCGCAGACCTGCTCGTTCGTCCATCATCGCCAGCCGCATAATGGCCCCGGAAGCCAGCCGCCAGCAATGGCAGGCGAGAGCACGGCGCAGCGCGTAAGTGCGCAGTGCCTGCGAAAGCTCCCGCGGCGGCGGGGACGCTGTTGCACCGGATGCTGTCGAACTGAGCGCGGTTGGCCGGTCGCGAATCGACGCGGCAAGAGCCTCCGCGTCCTGCAGGGCGGTATGTGCGCCGTGGCCGAGGTTCGGCGCCATCGCGTGAGCCGCGTCGCCGATGAGCACCACGTTCTCCCGCACCGGATGGACGTGCGGCGCCGTGTGGATTCCATGGACCAGGGTCTGGCCAGGGCGGGCGGCCCCCAGGACGGCGTCGATCGGGTCGCGATGCCCGCCGACGGTCGCGGCCAGGTGCTCCAGATCCTCGCTGACCGACGCGGTGCGATGCTCGGGAAGACAAGCGAACCAGTTCGTGCGGTGACCGGCGATCGGCGTGATGCCGAACAGCCACCCGCCGCCCCAGGTCTCGGAGATCTCCGGGGGAGAGATATCCGCGATGCCGCGCAGTACGGTCATGTGGTGGCTGCGGGCGGCGGTGCGGCCGCGCCACCCCGATCGCCGCACCAGGGAGTGGACGCCGTCGGCGCCGACGAGCAGATCGGCGCCTTCGCGCAGCGGACGCACGTCCTCGATCCGCCGCCGGACCAACCGGACCGAGTCCGGGACGGCGTGCTGGAGAGTCCGCACCAGGTGGGAGCGGGAGACCAGAAGTGCCTCGCCGGCAGGGAGCGAGGCCACTGCACGACCGTCGACGCCACGGATGGTGCCGGCGAGCGGCGCGGTGGAGTCGGCCTGTACGGCCTCGAGCACTCCGATGCGTGCCAGGACGCGCTGCGCCGAGCCGAACAGACCGAGCGCAGTGCCGATCGGCGGAGCGTCGAATCGTTCGTCGATGAGTTCGACGTGGTGTCCGTCCTCGGCGAGTGCGATCGACGCTGCCAGCCCGGCCACGCCGGCGCCGAGGATCCGAACCGTGAGCGGGGAGTGCATGTCTCGTCCTCCATCCACCTGATGGGCGCGACTCTATCGGCCGGGCCGGCGGCGAGGTGGGGGATCCGGGTCGTCCGGAGGCTCTGCACCGAGCGGGCGAGCCTGATGCGCGTCGGGGACCGCGGAGTCGGAGGGGAACGGCGCTGATTCGGAGGGGAACGGCTCGTCCCGGGCCGCGCCGGCCTCACGCGGGGCCGGCGGATCAAGCAGACGGGGTGTCCGGGAGGTGGCGTGGGCACCATGAGGACTCTGCCAAGCCCAGCCACGCGAGTCCGTCGCAGCGGGCGCTGTCGGATCCATCGGGTCGGGGGTCGTGGGAGCGCGGCCTGTCGCAGCGGGGTCGGTTGACGTCAGCGGGGTGAGCACCCACCGTCCGTGCTCCTTGAGCAGGTTGCAGCGCACGCAGAGCCCCTGACCATTGGCATAGCTGGTCGGCCCGCCCTGGTGATGCGGTTTCGCATGGTCGATCTGCCGGATGATCGCATTGCACCACGGAGTGCGGCAGGTGACATCACGCCATCGGATCATGCGCGCCAGGCCGGCGGGGAACACGCGGGCGCGAGACTCCATTCCCGTCAGCTCGCCGGTGGTGGGGTTGGTGTAGAGACGCCGGTAGAAGGCGGTGACGTCCTCGTCGGGGTGCTTGTCCTCGCTGCCCCGCAGGTAACCCGGGGGAGTGCCGCGGAGTGTGTCGGTGATGATGTGCGCGGGGATCGCGCCGTAACCCTCGAGCTGCGCGCATTGCGCCTCGTCGTCGCGGCCGAGCAGGGCCGTGTCGGTGATGATGACTCCAACATCGAGTCCCTGTGCGGGACGGCTGGGTTTGCGGAAGGGCGCGTCGCCCTCTTCGGTGACTCCCGGTTCGGCTCGGTCCGATCCTGCCCCGCCCTGGACGGCCGCGACCAGCAGGTCGGCTTCGAGCGCGGAGACGGACTCCCTGGCGCCGCTGGCCTTCAGCGACTGTGCGCCGCGGTTCAGGGTCTGCATCATCCCGCTCGCGTCGACGCCGCGCAGGATGCCGGTCACCCGCGCCATGCCGTCGCTGAGCGGAGTCATCCTCACGTGCCGTGCGCGCGCCGCGCGCTCTGCCCGCGCACGGGAGTTGTGCGGCTCCATCCGCTGGATGATCTCCTGGACGCCGCGGCGTACCCGTCGCGGCCCCATGCCCTGGAGCGACTGCGGGTCCTCGCTCACGATCTGGTCGATCCGCGCGCACGTCGCAGGTTCGGCTCCGTCGAGCGCACCGGAGAGGGCGGCGACCTGCTGCTGCGTGACGTCCCCGTCCCGGAGCGCGGAAGCTACGCCCGGCAGCTGCTCGACCAGCCGACGGGACGAACCCAGGGAGAGGGAGGCGGACGAGGGGGAGACGCGACGCGCCAGACCGATCTCGTGCGCCGCGCTCCGCCCTTGCTGGTCCTCGTCCACGTCAGCGGCCCTGTCCGCCGCGCGGATCCGGGCTTCGGCCTCGACCTGCCAGCGGGCATCGATCGCCGAGAGTGCGGAACGCAGTTGATCGAGGCCGGCGAGCACCGCCAGTGCCTCCTGCGGCGTGCCGGGCACCGTGGAGGGGAGCGGATCGCGCACCGACGTGGTCCGGGTGAAGGCCTGCAGCGCGGCGTCGACGACCTCGGCGACCAGAGAGCCGGCTTCGTCGTGTCCCTCGAACCGCGCGAGTCGGCGCGCGACGTCGCGGAGCTGTGCGCCCCCTTCCGGTCCAGCCTGCGCACGCCCGCCCGGCGGGGTCTCGCCCGGCCGGGCGTCGTGCCCGTCGGCCTCTCCGCTGCTGCTCGAACTCGTGTGCTCCATACCTCGAGCGTACGCACATTCGAAACCCGCCAAATGGTCGCGGGCAATTCTGTGGACAACTTTTCCTATGTGGACGAAATGGTGGAGAAGTGGTCGCCGGGGAGGAATGATCCGAGCCTCCGTGACGCGACGCCCTGGCCCTGAGCTCCGCTGCACCACGCGCAGGTGGCCAGGGGTTCCGCTGGCAGGCGGCGGGACGAAGAGGCCTGGGCGGTGCGACGCACCGCAGTCGCACCGCGGCTACGGCATCGCGACCACACGAAAGTCCATTCGTCCAGTCCGTTATTTCTCTGGGGAAAACCGTGTACTGGGGAGGAATGGTCCCGGTGGGGCCGTGCCGACGGGAACAGGTACCGCAACCGCATCGGGAACAGGTACCGCAACCGCATCGGGAACCGGTGCCTCAACCGAATCGGGAACGAGGCCTGCAGGGTGGGTTCAGCGGCCCAGCAGGGTCAGGACCGCCGTCACGCGGCGATGCACGCTCGAATCCTCGCTCAATCCCAGCTTGGCGAACAGTCGCTGGGTGTGCTTCTCGACGGCGCCGCCGCTGATGTAGAGCCGCTCCGAGATGCCCGCATTGGTCAGACCCTCGCCCATCAGTTCGAGCACCTCCCGCTCCCGCTGGGTCAGATCGTCCAGCGGCGTCCGGCGACGCGAGGCGATCACCTGGCCCACCACGTCCGGATCGATGGCGACTCCGCCGTCGGCGACGCGCTCGACGGAGTCCAGGAAGGAGCGGATGTCGAACACGCGGTCCTTCAGCAGGTATCCCGTGGCCCGTTCGCCGCTCTCGATCAGCTCGGTCGCGTAGCCGATCACGACGTACTGGCTGAGCAGGATGATCGGCGCCTCCGGCCATGCCCCGCGAATCTCCTGCGCGGCGCGCAGACCCTCGTCGGTGTGGCTGGGAGGCATGCGGATGTCGGAGATGACCAGGTCGGGCCGCAGCTCCAGGGCGCGCACCACCAGTTCGGTGCCGGTCGCCGCGGTGCCGGCCACGGTGTGCCCGGCGTCCTCGAGCAGGAGCCGCAGCCCCTCACGCAGCAGGGCCGAGTCGTCGGCGATCAGGACCCGCACGGGATCACCGCCTCGATCCGGGTGCCGGCTCCCTCCGGTGAATGCACGGTCAGTCGCCCCTCGAGGGACGCGACCCGGCCGGCCAGCCCGGCGAGTCCGCCGCCGGTGCGCATCTCGGCGCCTCCGCGCCCGTCGTCCTCGATCCTCACCCGTGCATCATCGCCGATCCGGGTGATCTCCACGTGCACGGAGTCGGCCTCGGAGTGCTTGGCTGCGTTCGTCAGTGCCTCGGAGACCACGTAGTAGATGCCGATGTCGACATGATCGGGCAGATCCAGCTGTGGGCATTCGATGCTGGTGGGGATGGGGGAGATGGCCGCGAGCTCGGTGAGGGCGGCTGCCAGGCCCCGGTCCACGAGCACGGGAGGGGCGATGCCGCGGGAGAGGCGGCGCAGATCATCGAGCGTGAGGCCGAGCTGCTCGCGGGTCTCTCGCAGCACGGCCTGCGCCCGCTCGGGGTCGTTGACCGACAGAGCTTCGACCCGTGCCAGGTCCATCGAGGCTCGCACCAGGCGCTGCTGCGGGCCATCGTGCAGGTCGCGCTCCAGGCGGCGCAGGGCGGTGGATTCCGCGGTGCGCCCGGCGGCGCGGGACTCCTGGGTGCGCAGCAGCTGCTGCTGCTCCTCGTAGCGCGAGCTGAGCAGCCCGCGGGCCACTGCCTGGTGGGCAGCGGTGAGCCCGCGCACGAGCGGGCCGACGGTGAGCAGGAAGAACAGCCCGCACAGCATCTGCAGGCCGATATCGACCGTCAGCGCGTTGCGTCCGGTGAAGCCCAGCAGCTCGGCGAGCCCGTTGCCGGTGGAGTCGGGGAGGACCTGCTCGAGGATCAGGGTCGAGACGGGCCCGCCGACGGTGGCGATCGCGCCGAGCGTCCACGCCAGCGCGAGCGGGAAGGTGACCAGCGCGAGCAGGAAGTTCACGAGGATCCACAGCGCATCCAGCCACGACTGCGGATCGGTGAGCGGGGTGAGGAGGCGTCGCATCCGGCCGGCCCCGGCCGGAGCCGGCTTCGCCGCCGGCGTGGGCAGCTCCGTGCCGAGAAGGCGGGATTGGATCGCACGCTCGGCCATGGTGAACCCGCGGGCGGCGACCACCCCGAGCACGAGGATCGCGAGGCCGATCCAGATGATGGCAGTGCCCGCGCCCGCCGCCAGCAAGGAGATCACCAGGGAGAACCCCACGGTGCCGAGAAGCAGGGCGATGAAGCTGTAGGCCAGGAAGCGGCCGATCCGTGAGGCCCAGCGGCCGACGGACCAGCGTTGCGGGGCGTGGGTCTCGGTGCTGCGGGGCACGTCGGGGCCGGATGCGTCGGCGCCCGGGGCTTCGACGCTGCGGGGCATGGTCATCGTGTTCATGCCTCAACTCTGCCGCCGGTTGCTCGTCGGCCCCATCCTGTCACCAGGCCGGTGGTTGTCGGGCATGCCCGACAGCGGCGGCTCCGCCCCACAGCAGGGGACGTCGCCTCAGCTGCTCTCGAGCACGCGTTTCAGCTCGGCCAGATCTGCCGAGACGGCCGAGGCGTCCTCCTCCAGCTCCTGATCCGACATGCTGCCGCGGCGCAGCGTGAACAGCACCTCGCTTCGCTGCTCGTCCAGCGGCAGCACCCGCATCGGATTCAGCGTCGACTCGCCGTCGGGCAGCGTCACCGTGTGGTCGAGCACTCCGTAGGCGTTCTCCGGGACGAAGCTGACCAGCACGCGGCCCATCGGAGAGTTCATCGACCACTGCGAGACCTCGCGCTGGACATCGCCGCCGGCCAGTCCCGCCGCCCAGCGGGGGAGGTTGCGCGGATCGCTGACGTAGTCGTACACCTCGCGCCATGGCCGCTCGATGACGACGTCGAGGTGGACGGACGCGCTGGCGGAGCCCGCGGCGGTGGAGGGCTCCGTCCTCGTCGGCCGCTGCGCGTTCTCTGAGTTCTCTGGTTTCCCTGCGTTCTCCGGCGTGGCGCTCATGCCGCCGACGCTAGCAGCCGGCTCCTGCGTCTTCACGCGCCGACCGGATGCTCCGTATCAGGTGCGCCCTGCGACGCAGTGCTCTCCGAGACGGTGCTGCGCGGGTCCGTCGCCCCTGCTGTCCCCGCCGACCCCGCCAGCTGTGCCGCCCGTGCCGCCTGCGCGGTGTCCCGCAGCGCGTCGGTCCACGACGTCGGTGCCAGGCCCTCCTGGCTGGTCAGGACACCGGGACGCAGGACCGCCGGCGCGTACCAGAGCCCGGAGATCCCGTGCAGCTCGCGCGCGAAGCTGTTCAGCGCTGCCAGCATCCGCAGCGCGACGCGCGGGATCGGCACGGGCCGACGCACTGGCTGATCGAGCAGCTCGGACGCGGCCGCGATCAGTTCGGACTGCGAACGGGCAGGGGCCGAGGGGGCGTGCAGGACGGCATCGCCACCGGCGC
This sequence comes from Brachybacterium sp. SYSU DS0246, assembly GCF_059391765.1. Taxonomy (NCBI): domain Bacteria; kingdom Bacillati; phylum Actinomycetota; class Actinomycetes; order Micrococcales; family Dermabacteraceae; genus Brachybacterium; species Brachybacterium sp. SYSU DS0246. The sequence continues at coordinate 8,697 of NZ_JBZXYT010000017.1, forward strand.
CATCAGGCGCAGAGGCCCCGCCTGCCAGGCGCTCGGCGTTCCGGGCGGCGTGGAGCATCGCGACCGCCAGGTCCGGGATGTAGGTCAATGTATGCGGGGCGCTCGCGGACCCGAAGAGGATCGGCCGGGAGCCGGCGGCGATCCGTTCGATGAGCATCGTGGTGACCACGGCGGCTCCGGTGCCCAGTGCCGTCGGCCCGATGAGGTCCGAGGCGATGATGCTGACAGTGCGCGCCGGATGCTGCCGGCGCTGCTCGAGCAGCTGGATGCGCACCCGGCCCTTGGCGTCGCGGGGTGTCGGGGCGGCGCCTTCGACGAGATCGCCGGCCTCTCCCACGAAGCCGTACATCGACTCCGGGAAGATGACGGGGATCCCTCGCGCGGCTGCTGCATCGAGCACGGCGCGCTCGCGCGGTGGGAGGTCGCGCTCCCAGACCCGTGCGTCGTAGACGGCGTGGAACGTGGCATGGACGGCGTCGGCCTCCGAGATGGCCTCGGCCAGCGCCGCCTCGTCGAGCACGTCGCCCGTGACCCGGCCGATGCCGGCGGACGGCGGGACGGGGGTGCGGCGCAGGACGGTGACCTCGTCCCCGTCGGCGAGGGCGCGCTCGATGATCGCGCGCCCGATCTGTCCTTCTCCGATAACCAGGTGGTGCATGACGGCCTCCAAAGTGTGAGCACTGCTCTCTGTTGTGGAATCAGTGAACACTGCTCGCGGGTCGAAGTCAAGAGCGGTGCTCTCTGTCTGTGGCAGGATGGCCGTATGTCCGCCAGCGAGACCGCGAATGCCCGGCCGCCCCGCACCCCGCGCGCCGAGGCGCGCGAACGCACCATGCGACGGATCGTCGAGCTCGGGAACGCGCAGCTCGCCGCATCCGGCCCGGCGGCGCTCAGCGTGCGCGAGATCGCGCGCGGCCTGGGCATGGTCTCCTCCGCCATCTACCGCTACGTGAGCAGCCGTGACGAGCTGCTGACCCTGCTGATCGTGGAGGCCTACAGCGATCTGGCCGACGCGGCCGACGAGGCGGTCGCCGGTGCCGGGGACGATCCGCGCGCGCGGTTCATCGCGCTGGGCGAGGCCATGGCGGCGTGGGCCATCGCCCAACCGGAGCGGTGGACGCTGCTCTACGGCACACCGGTGCGCGACTACGCCGCTCCGGCCGAGACCACCAACGCCGCCGGTACGCGCACCATCGGCACCGTGCTGGCGATCGCGGCCGACGCCTCGACGGCGGGCTCCTACGACGGCGCCGTACCTCCGGGTGCCCGGCCCGATATGCCGCCCGAGGTCGAGTCACTGCTGGCAGAGAGCCTCGAGGAGTTCGGCGTGGGAGCCGATGCCGCCACGGCGGCCCGAGCCGTCACCGCCTGGAGCGGGCTGATCGGCATCATCAGCGCCCACGTGTTCGCTCAGCTCGGACCCGATGCCGTCGCCGTCGGCGAGAAGATCCTGGACGTCCAGATCCCGATGCTGGCCGACCTCATCGCGCCTCGCTGACTCGATCCAGCGCTGCCAGTGCCGTGCGGGCGACCGCCCCGACGCTCGCGGGCTCCCGCAGGCGGGCGCGGTCGGCCTCCGGGGAGACCACCACCCAGCGTGCGGCGCCGCGCCGGCGCATCCGACCGATCTCGATGCTGCCGCCCGTCGGCAGCGGGATCACCAGCGCGCCGCTGGGGCCCACCTGCATCCGCTGCGCGAGATCGGGGCGTTCCCCGACCAGCAGGTCCCGGATCTGCTCCCGCTCGCGCAGCGCAGTGCTCGGCGGGTCTGCGATGTTCGCGATCCTCTGAGCCATGCCTGGACGCTACGGACGGGCTCCGACAGATGGGCGGCGGGCCGGGAGCACGGCTGCGCCGCGCGTCCGCCGTGCGGGCCGCCGGATCACGTCGCCATCACGGCTCCAGTGTTCCTGTACGGCTGGTCGGCGAGCAGGCTACAATGACTATGACGCACGTCACGTGATCGGTCCGCGTGGCGGCCGCGCGCACGGCGAGGCTCGGAGGTCGAGGTGCCGCTGTACGAATTCCGGTGCGAGAGCTCGCACGTGCACGAAGTGATGCTCCCGATCAACGCCGAGGCGCGCGAGGCGACGTGCCCTGCGTGCGGGGGCGCCTCGGTCCGGCTGATCAGCTCGGCCCGGCTCGGCCGGCTGGGGTCCGACCGCGCGCAGCTCATCGAACGCACCCAGGCCAGTGCGGATGCTCCGGGGGTCGTGGACCGGATCCCCGGCGCGGGGTCCGGGAAGTCCGCCCCCACGACGACGGACCCTCGCCACGCGCGCCTGCCTCGCCCCTGAACCGCATCACCCCAATCCGGTGGGACCGGGCATCCGCTCCGCCGCCGTGGAAGGAGAGATCATGCCCCAGAACGTCTTCCCGCTGGACTCGACGAAGGCCTTCACCGATCAGCAGAAGCGTGGCCACAACCGCTGGCATCCCGAGATCCCGCCGACGGTCAGTGTCAGGCTCGGCGACACCTTCCGCGTCGACTGCCGCGAGTGGTTCGACGGATACATCAAGAACGATGATTCCGCCGAGGACATCGCGTCGGCTCCGCTGAACACCGTCCATGCCCTGTCCGGGCCGATCCGGATCGAGGGTGCACGGCCCGGCGATCTCCTGATCGTGGACATCCTCGACGTCGGCCCGATCCCGCAGGAGGATGAGGGGCCCCTGGCCGGGCAGGGGTGGGGCTACACGGGCATCTTCGCCAAGCGCAACGGCGGCAGCTTCCTGACCGACGAGTTCCCCGATGCCTACAAGGCCGTCTGGGATTTCCAGGGCGATCGGGCCACGTCCCGGCACGTGCCGGGCGTCGAATTCACCGGCATGATCCACCCCGGGCTCATGGGCACCGCGCCCTCGCCCGAGCTGCTGACGACATGGAACGACCGCGAGGCCGCACTGATCGCCACCGACCCCGACCGGGTTCCGCCGCTGGCGCTACCTCCGGAGCCCGACGGGGCGGTTCTCGGCGATGTGCCCGAGGGCGAGAGCAATCGTGTCGCGGGAGAGGCCGCCCGCACGGCACCACCGCGGGAGAACGGCGGCAACCAGGACATCAAGAACCTCACGAAGGGGACCCGCATCTTCTATCCCGTCTTCGTCGACGGCGCGAACTTCTCCGTGGGCGACCTGCACTTCTCGCAGGGAGATGGTGAGATCACCTTCTGCGGCGGGATCGAGATGGGAGGGTTCATCGACGTCCACGTCGATGTCATCGAGGGCGGTATGGACAAGTACGGCGTCACCGAGAACGCCATCTTCATGCCGGGCACCACGGCGCCCCAGCACAGTCAGTGGCTCTCCTTCTCCGGCACCTCCGTGACGCTGGACGGCGAGCAGCGATACCTCGATTCCCATCTCGCCTACCAGCGCGCCTGCCTGCATGCCATCGACTACCTCTCGACCTTCGGGTGGTCGAAGGAGCAGGCGTATCTGCTGCTCGGTGCCGCCCCGATCGAAGGTCGTTTCTCCGGCGTCGTGGACATCCCCAATGCCTGTGCAACGGTGTACCTGCCGCTGGACATTTTCGACATCGATATCCGACCCGGTTCGGGGGAGGTGCCGAAGATCGATCCGGGTATCGGCGCGCCGCACGCAAGCATCGGGTGACGGGGCTGGCCCCGCTGCGCGGATGCTCGGTGAAACTGACGTGGAGAGGGCCGGAGTGACGAGGACGAGCCCGACGTGCTCTGACGAGCTCGTACGCATCGCGGCGCCACCGGGAACCGGGAAGACGACCGTGCTGCCCCACCTCGTGGAGCTTGCGCACGGTCGAGCCGTCGTCGCTGACATCGACGAGATCCTGCAGGACGGGAAACTGCTCGGGGTCAGGATCGCGGACCCGACAGCGGCACCGATCTGGCCCGCTTACGATCGTCTGTGGAACCGGATCAGTGACATCGTCACCCGCGCGGGGTTCCCGATGCTGCTGTTCACCCAGGTCCCAGGGCCAGATCAGGACCCGGCGGATCTGCGACTGCTCGGCTGGGAGGTGGACGACGACGTGCGAACAGCACGCCTTCGGGCGCGGTCGGAGAGCGAACTCCTGATCGATGACGCACGCCAGGATGCCGCGATGCTGCGGCAGATTCTTCCGTCCGAGCGACTCGTGCGGACCACCTCAGACGCCGCCCCCGCTAAGTGCGCCCGCGAGCTCTGGTCCGCCGCGCAGAAAGTTTGGCGCGCCTCATGAGCGCCGTCGATGCCTACTCCACGCGTGCCCAGGAGTACTCCGACCTCCTCGGCAGCATCGATGCCATGGCTCCGAGAGACCGCCACCGTATCGAGACGTGGGCGGCCGAGGTGCACGGACCGATCCTCGACGCCGGGTGCGGGCCCGGGCACTGGACCGCGCACCTGGCCTCGCTCGGTCACGACGTCGAAGGCCTCGACCCGGTGCCCGAATTCCTGGACATCGCCCGCCGGGCGCACCCCGAAGTCGCCTATCGAGCCGGATCCTTCGGAGATCTGGTCCACGAGCCGGGCAGGTACGGCGGGGTCCTGGCCTGGTATTCGCTGATCCATCTCGATCCGGTCCAGGTGCCCCAGACCTTGTCGATCCTGCACGACGCGCTGCGCTCCGGCGGGACGCTCCTGCTCGGTTTCTTCGACGGGCCGTGCCAGGAGGAGTTCGACCACGCCGTGGCCACCGCTCAGTACTGGCCTGCCGCTCATATGGCCGAGCTGCTGGGATGCGCCGGATTCGACGTGCTCGAGGCGGAGCAGCGCCAAGATCCGGGCGTGCGGCCCCACGCCGCGATCACAGCTCGGCGCTCCGGGAGTCAGGCATGAAGGAACACATCTCCGCCACGCCCACGCTGATGCTCATCGGCGGTGCACCTGGCAGCGGGAAATCCACTCTCGCCTCGACGCTCGCGGCCGAGCGCCCCCTGGCGCTCGCGCTGGACATCGACACCATCAAGCACTCCCTCGGGGACTGGGAACGCGATCCCACGGCCGCAGGGCTGCAGGCCCGCCGACTCGCAGTGGCGATGACCGATCGGCACCTGACCGACGGCTACGACGTCGTCCTCGGGCAGTATCTGGCGCGCACGGCGTTCCTCGAGGAGCTCGGGAGTCTCGCCGCCGCGCGCGGGGCCCGGTTCATCGAGGCCGTGCTGGTTCTCGACGAAGAGACCCTGGCGCGGCGACTGGCCGGCCGGCGCGAACGGCCGGACCGGCCGGAGCACACCGTCAACGACCGTTTCGTCGACCCGGACGATGCGGGTGACCTGGTGCGTTCGATCGATCAGGTCCTCGCGCTGCGCCCGGGCGCCCACCGCGTCGATGCGTGCGGGAACCTGGAGGAGACCGCGGCAGTTCTTCGACGACTGCTCACGTGAGTCAGCTGAGCGAGGTCTCCAAGGCGTCGGCCAGCTCCCGGGGGTGGCTGAGAGCGACGCAGTGGCCCCCGGGAACCTCTTCCGCCTCGACTCCGAGTCGCGCGCGGGCGAGGCGGCGCAGGAAGTCCGCGGGGAAGAAGCGATCCTCGCGGCACAGGAGGAACCGCGTCGGGACGTGCGGATGCTCCTCGAGCGGCCACGGATCCTCGAAGGACCGTCTGGACTGACCGCGCGAGCGGCGCATCGCCTCCTGCGCCAGCTCGTCCGGGACTCCGTGGAAGAAGCTGACGAAGGGATCCTCGTGGCCGGTCACGCCGCCGTCACGCGCGGCCTGGCTCTCGACGGCCCGCGAGTAGCCGGTGTTCGACCACCAATCGCCGGCGCGCTCGCCGGGAGCGGGAATCATGGCGGCGAGGTAGACGAGTCCTCGCACCCGCGCCGGCATCCGGCTCGCGACGAGCGGGGCCGTGAAACCCCCGAAGGAATGGCCGACGACCACGACGTCCTGCCGATCGCCGACGGCGCCGATGACCGCGTCTGCGGTCTCCCGGTGGCCGGCGGCCTCGTCCTCGCAGGGAAGGTCGGGCGCCACGACGTCGTGCCCGCGTGCCCTCAGCTCGGCCTCGACGAGGTGCCAGGACCATCCGACATCGCCGGCGCCGTGGAGGAGGACGAATGTGGCCATGACCGCTCAGTCCCCGAGGATCGCGCCCTTGGACGCGGATTTCACGAGCTTGACGTACTTGCCGAGCACGCCCTTGGTGAACTTCGGGGGCAGGGGAGTCCAGCCCTCCAGCCGGCGTGCCAGCTCGACCTCGTCGACCAGGAGGTCCAGGGCGCCGCTGGCGACGTCGAGCCGGATGCGGTCCCCGTCCTGGACGAACGCGATCGGGCCGCCGTCGACGGCTTCCGGCGCGATGTGGCCGACGCACAGTCCGGTGGTGCCGCCGGAGAAGCGCCCGTCGGTCATCAGCAGCACGTCCTTGCCGAGCCCGGCGCCCTTGATCGCGCCGGTGATCGAGAGCATCTCTCGCATGCCGGGGCCGCCCTTGGGGCCCTCGTAGCGGATCACGACCACGTCGCCGTGGGTGATGGTGCCGTCGTTCAAGGCATCCATCGCCTGCTGCTCGCGGTCGAAGACCCGGGCGGTGCCCTCGAAGACATCGGCCTCGAACCCGGCGGATTTCACCACGGCGCCCTCGGGGGCCAGCGAGCCGCGCAGGATCGTGATGCCGCCGGTCGGGGCGATCGGCGCCGAGGCAGGGCGCAGCACTGTTCCGTCGGCAGGGCGCGGTGCGAGGACCTCGAGGTTCTCGGCGATCGTGCGGCCGGTGACGGTGAGGCAGTCGCCATCGAGTAGTCCCTCGTCCAGCAAGGTCTTCATGACCACCTGGATGCCGCCGACGTGGTCGACGTCGTTCATGACGTAGCGGCCGTAGGGCTTGAGATCGGCGAGGTGGGGGACCTTCGCACCGATGCGGGCGAAGTCGTCCAGGGTGAGGTCGACCCCGGCCTCGTGGGCGATGGCCAGCAGGTGCAGAACGGCGTTGGTGGAGCCGCCGAACGCCTGGACCACCGCGATGGCGTTCTCGAACGCCGGCTTGGTCATGATGTCGCTCGACGTGATGCCCCGGCGCAGCATGCCGACGACGGCCTCGCCGGCCCGGCGGGCGTCGGCATCGCGGCGACGGTCGGCCGACGGGGGAGTGGCCGAGCCCGGGATCGACATGCCGATCGCCTCGGCCACGGTCGACATCGTGTTGGCGGTGTAATAGCCGCCGCAGGCACCCTCGCCGGGGCAGATGGAGCGTTCGATGCGGCCGACGTCCTCGCGGCTCATCAGCCCCCGCCGACAGGCCCCGACGGCCTCGAAGCCGTCGATCAGGGTGACGTCCTTCTCCGTGCCGTCGGTGAGGGTGACGCGGCCCGGCATGATCGTGCCGGCGTAGACGAACACGCTGGCCAGGTCCAGGCGGGCCGCGGCCATGAGCATGCCCGGCAGCGACTTGTCGCAGCCCGCCAGCAGCACGGAGCCGTCGAGGCGCTCGGCCTGCATGACGGTCTCGACCGAATCGGCGATGAGGTCGCGGGAGACGAGGGAATAGTGCATCCCGTCGTGGCCCATCGAGATGCCGTCGGAGACGGAGATGGTGCCGAACTGCAGCGGGTATCCGCCCCCTGCGTGGACGCCTTCCTTCGCGGAGCGGGCGAGACGGTCCAGGGACAGGTTGCACGGCGTGATCTCGTTCCAGGAGCTCGCGATCCCGATCTGCGGCTTGTCCCAGTCGTCATCGCCCATTCCCACGGCGCGCAGCATGCCGCGGGACGCGGTGGCGGCGAGGCCGTCGGTGACCTGGCGGCTACGGGGCTTGATGTCCGGTGAGGCGTCGTCGTTGGCGGTCATGGTGGCGAGCCTATGACCCAGCTGGCGGGATGTATACGCCGTCTCTAGCGTGTCGGGCGTACGGCCGGATGGCGTCTCAGATCGTGCGGTGAGTGGCGCTGGGGTCCGTGGGGCCTTCGGTGTCTGCCGTGCGCTCGGGAATCCAGGGATCTTCCTCCTCGTCGACCGGGACGTTGCCGTTGACGAGCCTGGATTCCAAGGACTTGGAGTAGACGGGCACGGACTCCGATTCGATCTCGATCGAGCCCTCGATGTCCTGCCATTCCCCGCCGTTCACGGCGAACTGCCCGGTGAATGTCGTGGTGAGGGTGATGTCGTACCAGCCCTCCTGCGTGTATGTGCTGGAGACGGCCTCCGAGGGGTATGGCTCACCGGGATTGTCCGTGGTGATCGTGTTCCCGTCGCCGAGGTCCCAGTGGTACGAGACGGGCGTCGCTCGGACGGCGACGGGGGTATCGAGGAGCGTGACTTCGAGTTCCTGGGACTCGGCTTCGACATAGAGCACGTTGACCATGTTCACCGGGAGCCAGCCATCGACCGGTCCGGCATGGGGCTCGAGCGGATCGACGGGCATCTGCGCAAAATCGCTTTGGGTGACAGTGATGACGATCGGTTCGGCCTCGGCCATCTCAGGAGACCCGGGCATGGCGCACCGGAACCCCATGTCGGTCTCTTCTCCGGTCTCGTTGTCGATACGCGTGCCGCGCTGCGTGACTCCCTCACTGTCGGTGTCGCCTCCGCCGCCGCTGGAGTTGTACATGACGTCGCCATTACCGCGCATGGGCGCATTGCCGGTCTCGCATGACGATGTTGCGGGGTCGCATTGCCATGGACGATCTGCTGGCATCTCGCAATCGCTGTATCCGGAGGTCGCTTCCCAGATGTAGCTGTACGGAGGCTGGCGTGGCTCTTTGGAATCCTTTGCGCCGGAATAGTCAGCTTGTTCAGACTCGTTGAGTGACTCGGAGTAGCCTGTTTTGATCGCGTCTTCTGTTAGTTCGCTTTCGGGGCTGCTGTCTGATTCGACTTGCTCCGGTGTCGAATCCTCTGACGGATCTGCGTGAGCTGGGGCTACGAGGGTGACTAGTAGTGACAATGCGACGATGGGGATGTAAATGAAGGTTGCTTGGAATGCTGACCAACGGTTATTCGTGGACATCTTCGCCCCACTTGATGCTCATGCCCCCGACAAGCCAGCCGTCGGCACTCCATTCCATGCCGCCTATCGCGATGTACTCGAGTCCATCGACACTTATGCGCCCGCTGTAGTCTTCATTTGGACGAGTGTGCTTGCTGAGTGAGAAGTTGAATCCTATTTCGTGCTCAAAGTTGTCGGAGGGGTGTATTGCCGTTCCGACTTCGAGAATGGTGAGTTCGCTCCAGTATGCTTGGTGCGCTCGAATCGCGCCCACATCGTCATTCAGATGTGAGCAGCCTTCGCAGTCTTGTGCCTGTAGCGTCTGGAGTTCTTTATCGTCCCCCGTCTGGTGCGCCCACATGGAGACGGCGATGTAGTAGCGGAACGCTTGCTCGGCCCCTCCTGGCGTGTGCTCATCCAATCCCGGGTAGTCCGCGGGATCCGGTGCGGGGATGTCGGAGGCGGCTGCGATTGCACCCGATTCGTCGGATCCGCCGCCGTCGCTGGGCGAGCCGTCGCCGCCGGAGCCTCCGCCCTCGTTGGCACCTCCTCGTTCGCTGGCACCTCCGCCGTCGCTGGCACCTCCGCCGTCGCTAGCACCGCCGGTGACGGTGACGTCAGGGGGCGGGCTGGTGACGGGGCTGTCACTACCGTCGCCGCATGCCGCGAGGCCGAGGGTCAGAGCGGCGGCGGCCGCGGCGGAGAACAGGCGACGGGGCATGGAGATGCCTTCCGGGAGTGCGTCAGGTCACCTGCACGCTATCTGGCCCGCGTCTCCCGCGTCCTCCAGTCGCAGAGATTGTGGATAACCGGCTCAGCCGAAGGCTTCGACCGTCTCGGCGGGGTCGAGCACCGCGGCCGGGTGCGGGCCGGCCTTCTTCCACGCGGCCCGCCACGTCTCGACCTCGGGTGACGACAGTGCCCCGCCGGCGAGAAGCACCATGTTCCCGTCGGCCGGATGCGACAACAGCGTTGCGTGAGTCAGCGTCCAGACCCCGGAGAGGCCGCACGCGGCCGCCGCCTCCTCGAGCTCGCGCACCTGACGTGCGAGAAATCGCTGGCCGGCGTCGTCGCCGACGTTGACCAGCAGCACGCCGTCGTCCGTCAGATGCGCGAGCGCCTCCGCATAGAAATCCTGGGTGGCCAGATGTACGGGAGAGGATTCGCCGGAGAACACATCGAGCACGATCGCCTCGAATCGTCGGTCTCCCATGGCGGCGAGCTCGGCGCGGGCATCCCCGATCACCACCTCCAGATCCGTCCCGGTGGGCAGGGGCAGCGCGGAGGTCACCAGCGTCGGCAGCTCGCGCTCTATCTCGACGACCACCTGCGCGGATCCCGGCCGGGTGGCCTGGACGTACCGCGCCAGGGTCAGGGCGCCCGCCCCCAGGTGTGCGATCCGGATCGGCTGGCGACGCGGCCATGCCTCGTCCAGCACGTTCGCCATCCGCCGCAGGTACTCGTGCACGAGGTGCGTCGGATCCTCGAGGTCGACATGGGACTGCTCCACCCCGCCGATCTGCAGGACCCAGCCGCCGTCCACCTCGTCCTTGACGATCCACGCTGGCTGGTCGGAGGTGCTCAGCTGCACGGTGCGACGCGCGGCGGGAGGCAGGTCGGATGGGGACATGGAGACATTGTCGCGGACACGGCTGGTCAACTGCATCGCCATGAAGAGCCCACACCGCGAGGAGCTCCACCAGGCGTGGTCGGCGGAGCCGGATCCGGTCGTCGCCAGCGCCGGCTGGGCGCTGACCAGCGGCCGGGTGGTGAAGAACCCGCACGGAATCGACCAGTCCCGGCTCGAGGTGCTCAGAGACTGCCCGACGCCCCCGAACTGCACGTCGTCCTATGCCCCGGCGTGGATCGACGAGATGGTGCGACGCCGGGAGGCGATCTCCTGAGATCTACGTGAGAGGGCGCGAGAAGTCGAAGACGAGACCAGGAGCGTCGTCGACCGCGACGGAGGCCGAGCGCTCGCCGTAGTCCATGTCCTGTGGCTGCCGGACGGCGCGGGCGCCGCGCGCGACGGCGCCGCGGAACGACTCGTCGACGTCATCGGCTGTCAGGTGCAGTACGAGATTGCCGGTTGCGGGCTCGCCGTCCGCCGGGGCGTTGATCCACAGAGGGACGTCGCCCGGGAGCTGTAGCGCTGCGAACGTCCCGAAGTCGCTCTCCACGCTCCAGCCGAATACGGTGCTGAGCGACCGTGCTGCCCGGGAAGGGTCCGGCAGCAGCGCCGTAAGGGCTCGGATCGCGGGCATCTATGCCTCCTTCGGCTCCCGCCGGATCGTCCGACGGATCGGCTCCCGCCGGATCGTCCGACGGTTCGTCTCGTACCGCGAACCTACGCCAAAGACGTGGTCTCCGTCACGCCGTTCCGGATCGGGAATGCGCGGCGCATCCCCGTAGTTGAGTCGGGTGTACTCAAGTTCGGTGCGTCCCGGATTGACAACGATCGCGACGGGTCCTCTACTTGAGTGCGTACAGCTCAAGGCTTGCCGCCGGCCCACGGCGGCCGGCATCGCACGAACCCGTTTGCGGCGTTCCCGTCGCAGAAAGGCAGGCACTCATGTCCCGTGTCGTCGGAATCGACCTCGGTACCACCAACTCCGTCGTCTCCGTCCTCGAGGGCGGCCAGCCCACCGTGATCGCGAACGCCGAGGGCGCTCGCACCACCCCGTCGGTCGTCGCCTTCTCCAAGCAGGGCGAGGTCCTGGTCGGTGAGGTCGCCAAGCGCCAGGCCGTGACCAACGTCGACCGCACCATCTCCTCGGTCAAGCGCCACATGGGCACCGACTGGAGCACCGAGATCGACGACAAGAAGTACACCGCGCAGGAGATCTCCGCGCGCATCCTCGGCAAGCTCAAGCGCGACGCCGAGTCCTACCTGGGTGAGGACGTCACCGACGCGGTCGTCACGGTCCCCGCGTACTTCAGCGACGCCGAGCGCCAGGCCACCAAGGACGCCGGCACCATCGCCGGGCTCAACGTGCTGCGCATCGTCAACGAGCCCACCGCCGCGGCCCTGGCCTACGGCCTCGAGAAGGGCAACGACGACGAGCAGATCCTCGTCTTCGACCTCGGCGGCGGCACCTTCGACGTCTCCCTGCTCGGCGTGAGCAAGGACGAGGAGGGCTCGACCATCCAGGTCCAGGCCACCGCGGGCGACAACCGCCTCGGCGGCGACGACTGGGACCAGAAGATCGTCGACTGGCTGATCTCCCAGGTCAAGAACAAGGAGGGCGTGGACCTCTCCAAGGACCGCATCGCCCTGCAGCGCCTCAAGGAGGCCGCCGAGCAGGCGAAGAAGGAGCTGTCCTCCTCGACCTCCACCAACATCTCGCTGCAGTACCTCTCGATGACCGAGAACGGGCCGCTGCACCTCGACGAGAAGCTCACCCGGGCTCAGTTCGAGGACATGACCTCCGACCTGCTCGAGCGCACCAAGGCGCCGTTCCACCAGGTCATCAAGGACGCGGGCATCTCGGTCTCCGAGATCGACCACGTGATCCTGGTCGGCGGCTCCACCCGTATGCCGGCTGTGACCGACGTCGTGAAGTCCCTGACCGGCGGCAAGGAGCCCAACAAGGGCGTCAACCCCGATGAGGTCGTCGCCGTGGGCGCGGCCCTGCAGGCCGCGGTCATCAAGGGTGAGCGCAAGGACGTCCTGCTCATGGACGTCACCCCGCTCAGCCTCGGTATCGAGACCAAGGGCGGCGTGATGACCAAGCTCATCGAGCGCAACGCGGCCATCCCGACCAAGACGTCCGAGGTGTTCTCCACCGCGGAGGACAACCAGCCCTCCGTGGCGATCCAGGTGTTCCAGGGCGAGCGTCAGTTCACCCGGGACAACAAGATGCTGGGCACCTTCGAGCTGACCGGCATCGCCCCGGCTCCCCGCGGCATCCCGCAGATCGAGGTCACCTTCGACATCGACTCCAACGGCATCGTGCACGTGACCGCGAAGGACCGCGGCACCGGCAACGAGCAGTCCATCCAGATCACCGGCGGCTCCGCCCTGTCCGACGAGGACATCGACCGCATGGTGAAGGACGCCGAGGCCCACGCCGCCGAGGACGAGGAGCGTCGCAAGAACGCCGACGCCCGCAACACCCTCGAGCAGCTCGTCTACCAGGGCGACAAGGTCCTCAAGGACAACGAGGGCAAGGTGCCGGATGCGGATCGCACCAAGGCCGAGGATGCCATCAAGGAGGCCAAGGAGTCCCTCGCCAGCGAGGACACCTCCACCGAGGACCTCGAGTCCAAGCGCGACGCGCTGAACGAGGCCCTGCAGGCCGTGGGCACCGCGATCTACTCCCAGGCCGAGCAGGAGGGTGCCGAGGGCGCCGCCGGGGCCGAGGGTGCCGAGAACGGTTCGACCTCGTCGGACGATGACGACGTGGTCGACGCCGAGGTCGTGGACGAGGACGAGGAGAAGAAGTGATGAGCGAGGACCAGAGCACTCCCGACGACGCGCAGCGCCCCGAGGGTGAGCCCCGGTTCTCCTTCAACGACAAGCGGAAGGTGAACCCGGAGGACGGCAGCGTCCGTGACTCCGGCGCCTCGGATACCGCCTCCGCCGGGAACGAGCAGGACCCGGCCGAGGGCGCCGAGCCCGTCGACCCGATCGAGGCCGAGGCCGCGAAGCTCTACGAGCAGGCGGCCGAGGGCGATGACTCCGGCAGCGGGGTCCCGGCAGATGCCGGCCGGGTGGCCGAGCTCGAGGGCCAGGTCACCGAGCTGACCGAACAGCTCAGGCGCGAGCAGGCGGAGTACGTCAACTCGCGCCGGCGCATCGAGGGCGCCGCCGAGGCGGGCAAGGAGGCGGCCGTGGGCCGTGTCCTGACCTCGCTGATCGGCGTCCTGGACGATGTGGAGCTGGGGCGTCAGCACGGCGACATCGCCGAGGGCACCCCCTTCCACTCGATCGCCCAGAAGCTCGAGGACACCCTCGGGTCGCACGGTCTGAGGCGCTACGGCGCCGTCGGGGAGGAGTTCGATCCGAACCTCCACGAGGCGCTGATGCACGAGCAGGCCGACGACGCCGAGACCACCACGATCGCGCAGGTCATGCAGCCCGGCTACGCCCTGGGCGAGCGCGTGCTGCGACCGGCGCGGGTGAGCACCCGCGGCCCGGCCTGACCGGTCGCACCTAGGGGCGGCGCGGGGCCCTGCCGGCCATCACCCGGCCGGCAGGGCCCCGCCCTCCCCGCCCCGGCGGGCGCGTCCCGTCGGCCCCATATCTCTCACCCACCGACTCACCGCCCACCGACCCCAGGAAGCCCCTGACGCTCCCGAAAGGAGACGCACATGTCCGGACAGGACTGGCTCGACAAGGACTTCTACGCGGTCCTCGGCGTCTCGAAGGACGCGAGCGCGCAGGAGATCAAGAAGGCCTATCGGGCCAAGGCCAAGAAGTTCCACCCCGACCGTCATCCCGACGACCCCACGGCCGAGGAGAAGTTCAAGGAGGTCGGTGAGGCCTACTCGGTGCTCAACGATCCCGAGCAGCGTCAGCAGTACGACGCGATCCATGCCATGGGTTCCGGCGGCGCCCGATTCTCCGCGGGCCAGGGCGGCCCCGGCGGTGCAGGCTTCGAGGACGTCTTCTCCTCCATGTTCGGCGGCCAGGGCGGCGGCTTCTCCGGCGCCGGGGCACGCGGCGCCCGGGGCGGCGCGGCAGAGCCGGATCTCGAGGACATCCTGCGCATGTTCGGCGGGCAGGCCGGCGGTGGCTACAGCAGCGGTCCGGCCGGATTCGGCGCCACGGGTGGTTTCGGCGGCGCCGGTGGACCAGGCGGCGCCCCGCCGAAGGGCTCCGATATCTCCGCCCGCACCCGCATCGACTTCCGCGACGCCGCGCTGGGGACCGAGATCCGCCTGAACGTCGAGGGACGCACCGTGACCGCGCGCATCCCGGCCGGCGTGCACGACGGGCAGAAGATCCGGCTGCGCGGCAAGGGGCGGCCTGGTCCCGGATCGGCGCCGGCGGGCGACCTGCTGCTGACCCTCGATGTCGAGGAGCATCCCGTCTGGAGCAGTGACGGCGCGAACCTGCGCCTGACCGTCCCGATCTCCTTCGACGAGGCGGTCCTGGGCACCACGCTGTCGGTGCCGCTGCTCGACGGCGGCTCCGTGAGCGTCAAGGTGCCGCCGGGCACCCCGTCGGGCCGCACCCTGCGGGTGCGCGGCAAGGGCATCACCACGAAGAAGACCACGGGTGATCTGTTGGTCACCGTGCAGGTCGCGGTGCCCACCCACGTCGAGGGCAAGGCCAAGCGGGCCGTCGAGGATCTGCGCGAGGCGCTGGCCGACGAGGACCCGCGGGCAGGACTGGCGGAGGCCGCCGCCCGCTGACACCCTCTCCGGCGGGGCGGCCTCGCCGCTCCGCCGGCGCGGCCTCTCGCCACCGAGTCCTCGTGCGCCGGCTGCCGCCGACGGCGGGCCCCGGCCTGGCAGAGTAGGACGGAGCAGACCTCACCCGACGTAGGCATCGCGCGTAGGAACTGGCGCAGGAAGGAGCATCCCCGATGGCCGGCCCGCACCGCATCGACGAGCGCGCACCCGTGTTCGTGATCTCCGTGGCCGCGGAGCTGTCCGGGATGCACCCGCAGACGCTGCGCCAGTACGACCGGCTGGGCCTGGTCTCCCCGCAGCGCACCCGCGGGCGGGGCCGGCGCTACAGTGCGCGCGACGTCGCGAAGCTGCGCGAGATCCAGCGCCTCTCCCAGGACCAGGGCATCAACCTCGCCGGGATCAAACGGATCATGGAGCTGCAGGACGAGGTCAACGACCTCGCCGACCAGCTCGAGAGCGTCCAGGAGACTCTCGACGCGATGACCCCCGCGCAGCGGCGGGTGTTCTCGGCCGACCGCGACGGGGAGATCAGCGCGCTGCGCCGGGGCGAGAGGCCCCAGCGGCGCGGCGGAGGCGCGCTCGTACTGTGGCGTCCCTCGCGTCGGCAGTGAGACCGCGCGAGCGGCGATGGGGCTGCACGCCCGTCAGCCGGTAGATCTCCTCGAGCCGGCGGGCCACCGAGCGCAGATCGACGTCCTCGGCGGCGAGCCGCCCGGCCTCGGTGAGGTCCTCGAGCCGCCCCTCCAGCAGATCGGTGAGCTTGCGCGCGACCTCGGCCGGGAACTCGGGGCCGTCGCCGGCGACCTGGTGGGTCAGCACCCCGTCGGGCATCCGGTCCCGGTACAGCGGGATGGCCCGCACCAGGGCGGGAACTCCGCAGGCCAGTGCCTCCCACAGCACGATCCCCTCGGTCTCCTCCTTCGTCAGGAAGCAGAACACGTCCGCGCCGCAGTAGGCCTCACGCAGCTTGTCGGGGCGGAGGTAGCCGGGGAACAGGGCGTTCGACGGCGCAGTGGCCAGAGCGCGCTCGACGTCGGCCGTCAGCAGGCGCTCGTCCGTGCGGCCGTACCAGACGAAGGTGACCTCGGGCATCCGCCGGGCCACCTCGACCCAGTCGAGGATCCCCTTGCGCACCAGCTGCATGCCGACACTGATGACCACCTTCGCATCCGGGGCGATGCCGAGGGACTCGCGCAGCCGCGGCCGCGCCTCGGGATCCGGACGGAAGAACGTGGTGTCCACGCCGTTGGAGAGCACATGGATGCTGCTGGTGATGCCGTACTTCGGGTCCGAGACCAGCTCCCGGGAGTACTCGCTGGGCGTGACCACGGCATCCCCGAGGCGGTACAGGTGCGAGATCCACCGCCGGAACAGCGGCGCGAGCTGGTTGGAGCCGGGGAAGGAATCGCGGAAGTCGTTCTCCGTCGAGTGCGCCCACACCAGCACGGGCCGGCGCCACAGACGGGCCCAGCGTGCGAGGAGCGGGGTGTCCGGGAAGGGGGTGTTGAGGTGGACGACATCGAAGGGGAGCAGCGGATTGGTGACCACCTTGTGCCCGAGCGCGCGCACCACGGACTCCTGATGCCGGATCGCCGCTCCGATCCCGGATTCGCGGGCGAGCCCGGCCATGCCGTGCGGCATGAGCACGCGCAGCGGCTCGTGGGTGCGCACGTTGCGGCGCGGGTGCCGCCCGGGCAGGAGAGTGTGGACGACATGGTCCAGCCAGTGCACGGCCGGGTCCCAGGGCCGGCGGGGGCGCCTGACGGCGCGGGTCCTCATGAGCATGACTCTCCTCCGTTCACCAGGGCAGGACGCGGAGCAGGATGGCGCTGACGCCGAGCCCGTACGCGATCAGGGCCCACGGTTTGCACAGCAGGATGATCGCCGCGTACGTGCGCCACCGCATCCGGGTGGTCCCGGCGATATAGCACAGCAGATCGTCCGGCGCGATCGGCAGCGCGATCGCGAGGCCGAAGGCGCGGGTGAAGTGGGCGTTGCGCGTCCAGCCCAGGAATTTCTCGACCGTCCGCGGGCGGAAGATCCGTTCGATGAGCGCGAGGCCGACGTGCCGGGCGATCAGGAAGTTCAGGAGCGACCCGGTGCACACGGCGATGTAGTTCAGCAGGGTGCCTTCGACGGGGCCGAACAGGACCGGGCCGGCGATGACCAGGAGGCCACCGGGCACGATCGGGAACACCACCGAGGCGGCGGAGACGATCAGGAAGGCGACCGGTCCCCAGGCTCCGAGGGAGTCGATGAAGCTCTGGAGGTTCGCCAGTGACTGCAGCACGCCCGTCTGCAGGCCCCACCAGATCAAGCCGATGCTGAGCCCGAGTCCCAGCAGCGGGGAGAGGCGGGCGGCGATCCGCACGGGGTCCCGACGGGCCGGGACGGCGGGGCCGGCTCCGAGGTCTCCGAGCGATCCGAGCTCCCCGTGGTCCTCGATGCGCGGTGGCGCGACGGTCCCGGGCTCCCCGGCGAGCTCCAGCGTCGAGCGCTCGGCGCGCGAGATCCCGCCGGGGACGGCCACGGCGGTGGGTGCGGACTGGATCGCGGTGCTCATGCCACGGCCGCCATCCGGGTGATGACGCGCGGGGAGTGACGCAGCAGCGTCTGCTGGTACACCTCGAGCACGGAGCGGCCGAACCGGCGGGCCCCGAAGGTGGCCGCGGCGTGCTCGACCGCGGCCGCAGCCATCTCGCGGCGCGTGCGCGGGTCATCCAGCAGCGCCGAGAGATGCTGGGTGAACTCCGCCGCGGTCTCGTACTGGTGGCCGGTGCGGCCGTCGAGGACCACGCTGGCCAGCGACGGGTCCCGGTGGCACAGGAGTGGCAGGCCGCTGGCGAGGGCTTCGATGAAGGTCAGGCCCTGGGTCTCGCTCAGGGAGGCGCTGACGAACACGTCGCCGACGCGGTACCAGCGCTGGACCTCGGCGGGCTCGACCACGCCCGTGAACACGACGCGATCGGCGATGCCCAGCTGCCGCGCGCGCTCCTCGAGCTCCTCGCGATAGGGGCCCTCGCCCACCAGCACCAGGACCACGTCGCTGCGACCGGCGGCCGCGACCATGTCCAGAACCTCGTCGAGGTTCTTCTCCTTGGCCAGGCGGCACACCGAGACCAGCACCTTCTGGTCCGCGCCGATGCCCAGCCGCGAGCGCAGGGCGGCGGTGTCGGCCCGCTCGGCCTCGGAGGCGGCCGGTCGGAAACGCTCCAGATCCAGCCCCGTGGGGACGACGTGGACCGGCCGGCGCACCCCGTACCCGCTCAGCAGCGCGGCGACCTTGGCGGTGGGGACGACGACGGCGTCGGTGCCCGAGAGCACGCGCCGCGAGAAGGTCGCGACCACCTTGCGGCCGACGGTGCGGCTGGGGGAGTAGTAGTGCGTGTAGTCCTCGTAGATGGTGTGGTACGTGTGGATCAGCGGCACCGAGAGGGTGCGGGCGATCCGGCGGGCCCACACATGGGTGGAGAACTCGCAGTGGGAATGGATCACATCCGGCCGCCAGCGCAGGATGTCCCGCAGGACTCGACGGCTGGCCGGCATGCCGATCCGCGCCCGGTCGTAGAACATGGCCGCGGAGACCGAGCCGATGCGGTAGACGCCGGGTTCGCTGCGGGTGCGGATCCCCTGGGAGAGGGTGAGGACGCGGACGTCGCAGCCCAGCGCGATCAGTTCCCGGCGCAGAGTGGCGACGGAGGCGACGACGCCGTTGACGACCGGCTCCCACCAGTCGGTGGTCAGCAGCACCCGCAGCGGTCGCTGCTCGCCGCCGGTGCGTTCACCGCCGGCACGCTCCCCGCCGCGGCGCTCGCCCCCGGTCCGCTCGGCGGCGGTCCGGGCGGTGGCCGCCCGGTCGGCGGGGCGCATCTGGATCACGTTCACCCCTCGACCTTCGCACTCGGAGGCGTCTCCGTCGTCCGTCGAGCGGATGAACGGGGTCAGACTCCGGTCTGATATCTGCCTCGTCCACTCACCGTGGGATGTCCTCGACCTCATGGTTCGAGCCTACGGGCGGCGATCTTCGACCACGACGGGGCACGCCCGAGCCGTCGCGGAGTGTTTCCCCCTGGTGCGTCAGTTCGTAACCTGGTAATGCGCGGTGAGCGAGGTGGAGGCCAGCTGCTGGCTGAAGATCGCGAACCGGGCCCCGATGTGCGGACCGTCGGGGTCCGCACCCAGCGTCTCGACCGGCAGGGCGTGGACCGTGAAGGTGTAGCGGTGCGGCGGTCCGGCCGGCGGCTCGGGGCCGTCGTACCCGCGGTTGCCGAAGTCGTTGACGCCCTGCTGCAGGGAGGGCTCCTCGCGGGGGACGCCGAGGGGCAGCGAGGTCGTGGTGGCAGGGATGTCCCACGCGATCCAGTGCCAGAAGCCGGAACCGGTGGGGGCGTCCGGGTCGAACAGCGTCACCGCGAACGAGCGGGTGCCCTCAGGGGCGCCCGACCAGGTCAGGTCGGGAGAGAGGTTCTGCCCGCCGAGGTTCTCCACCAGCTGCTGGGGAGCCACCTCGGTGCCGTCCGGGGTCGCGTTCGAGGTCACGGTGAAGGTGTTCTCGCTCATGCCTGCCAGCCTAAGCAGGTGCCGTCGCGCTGTCGACCGGCCGGCGGCCCGGTCTACCGCTCGGCAGACCGCTCAGCCGACCACTCTGCCCGCACCGCCGTCGGGGCGCGTCCGGCTCAGAATCCGTCGGCCGACGGTCGCGGGTAGTGCTGGAGGAACTTCTTGACCTGGTTCGCCTGGGCGGCGAGGACGTAGGCGCGGCGCCGCGGGCCCTCCGGGCCGTAGGACAGCGGGTGGACGGTGCAGCGCCGACCGATCTCCCGCACCCGCGCGCGCAGGTCCGGATCGATGATGTACCGGCGCAGCAGCATCCAGGGCACGATCGAGTAGAGGATCTCCTGCTGCGGGACCATCCGCTCCGCCTCGCGGTCCTCGACCAGATCGGCGACGACGGGCACGGCGACATTCGCGCCGGCCGCGGTCATGTAGTAGTTGTTGCGACCGATGCGGGGATTGACCTCGAAGAACTTGGCGATGCCATCGCGCGGATCGATCTTGACATCGAAGTTCGCATAGCCGCGGTAGCCGGTGTGCTCGAGGAAGCGCACGGACTGCTCGAGCACGTCGGGCAGGTCGGTGGTGTACATCGCCGCCGGGTTCCCCTGGGCGATGGGTGTGTGTTCCTCCAGCAGCACCTGCGCCCCGCCCAGCAGCGTCACCTTCCCGCGGGTGTCGACGTACGCGGTCACCGACAGCATGGACGTGTCATCGCCCGGGATCATCTCCTGGACCACGAAGCGGTCGGTGTACCCGGCGGCGCTGAGCCGGCCGACCAGGTCGAGCAGCTGGGCGCGGTCGTGGAGCTCGAAGACCTTGCGCTTGCCCGGGAAGGAGACCGCGTTGTACGCCGAGGAGCGGGAGGCCTTGGCGACCACGGGCCAGCCGAGATCGAGCTCGGGCACCTCCGGGGTGGAGCCGCCGGCGAAATCGAGCACGGCGGTGCGCGGCGTGGGCACCCCGATCTGCTCGCAGACCTCGCTGAATGCCGCCTTGTCGGCCACCGTGGCCAGCACGTCGTCAGCGAGCAGGGGGAGATGGAAGTACTGGCTCAGGCGGTCGCGGTGGGCGGCCAGCAGCGAGACCAGGAAGTCGGCATTGGCCAGCAGGATCGGGCGGTGCCCGGCCGGCCCGGAGGCCTTGCCGGACCCGACCTCGAGCAGGGCCCGGATCAGCTCGTCCTCGCTCGCGGACATCCCGACCTCGACGGTCTCCAGGATGGAGGAATCCGCGACGGGGCCCACGACCTTGCGGGTCACCACGGTGGCCCGGATCCCGTACTCCTCGTGGAAGGCGCGGGCCAGCGCGTAGATGCCGATGTCACCGCCCAGTAGCACCAGGTCGATCCCGGGTGCGGGATCGACGGCGAAGGGACGGGCGGGGGTGTCGGGCATCGGGGCGGGGTCCTTCCCAGGATCAGAATCCGGTGTCGGTGGGCCGCGGGTACACGGCGCGGAACTTGCGCACGAAGTTCAGGCCCGAGAGCACGGAGTAGGCGCGCATCCACAGACCTTCAGGACCGTACCGGAAGGGGTTGCGCAGGGAGGTGCGCGCCACGCGGCGGATCCGGTCCCGCAGCGCGGGATCGCGCAGGTAGCGCAGCACCAGGCGCACCGGCAGGATCGAGTACACAACGGTGTCGGTGACTACGACCTGCTCGAGGTCCCGGCCGTGGACGCGATCCTCGACGACGTGCCGGGCCACGGATTCCCCGGCTGCGGTGACGTAGTAGTTGTTGCGGCCGATGCGCGGGTTGATCTCGAAGAAGCACTCGCGGCCGGTGCGCGGGTCGACCTTCACATCGAAGTTCGCGAAGCCGACGTAGTCCACCGCGTCGAGGAACCTCTCCGCGGCGGCGGTCAGGGACGGGAAGTCGCCGGTGACCATGGCGGCGGGCCGGCCCAGGGCATCGGGCGTGTGCTCGCCCAGCAGCACCTGGGCGGCGCAGAGCAGGGTGACCTTGCCGCGGCTGGAGCGGTAGGCGGTGATCGAGCGCTGTGCGGTGTCATCACCCTCGATGAGCTCCTGGAACAGGAATCTCCCGGTGAAGCCCGACTCGCGCAGCCGCCGCACGAGATCCTGCTGCTGCTCGGCGGATTCGAGGAAGAAGACCTTCCGCTTCCCGGGGAACTGCACGTGGTGGTACTCGGCAGTATTGGCGGCCTTGCCGACCACCGGGTAGGCCCACGGCAGCTCATCGGTGCCGTTCCAGTCGCTCTCGCCTGCCCGCGCGAAATCGACGATCACCGTGGGCACGGTGCCGATGCCGAGCCGCTCACAGATCTCGGCGAACTCCGCCTTGTCGGCCAGACGCGCGAGCAGATCGGCGTCGACCTGCGCCAGGAGGTAGTGCTCCTCGAGGTCGGCGCGGAAGCGGTCGATGAAGTCGATCAGGGAGTCCGCGTTGGTCAGCAGCAGCGCCGGGCGCCCCGGAGCGCGCCGGGAGGCGAGCTCGAGCAGAGCATCGCGCATGTCCTCATCGCTCGCCTCGGCGCCGAGCACCTCGAGGTCGGTGGTCACGGTGTGCTCGTTCATCGCCACCGGGATGCGCACCACGGTGGTGCAGCGCATCCCGTACTGCTGATGGAAGGCGATGGTCAGGTTCAAGGAGTTCAGACCGGCCCCGAGGACGACGACGTCGAACCCGGGATCGGCCGGGGCAGTGGCGGGCATGCGGAAGATCTTATCCGCGAGCGGCACGTGCAAGAATGCGCAACGTCCTGCAGAGCGGCGGGGCGCGGCGCAGCGGCAACCCGCGGGGCCACGGCGGATCCGAACGGGGCCGCTAGCATGGAGCGGTGACCGCACCGACCTCCTCCCGCACCAGCTACGACTCCTCCCGCCAGCGCAGCGACGAGATCTGGAAGCAGATCCAGAGCGACCCCTCGGGGCTGCGCATGCTGACGGGGGACCGCCCCACCGGCGCCCTGCACATCGGCCATTACTTCGGGTCGCTGCGCAACCGGGTGCGCCTGCAGGAGGCCGGGATCGAGACCTGGGTGCTGGTCGCCGACTACCAGGTGATCACCGACCGCGATGTCGTCGGTGACATCCGCGGCTCGGTGCGCGAGCTGCTGACCGACTACCTCGCCGTCGGCCTGGACCCCGAGAAGTCCACCTTCTTCGCGCACTCGGCCGTGCCGGCGCTGAACCAGCTGATGCTGCCGTTCCTCTCGCTGGTCACCCAGCCGGAGCTGGAGCGCAATCCCACCGTCAAGGCCGAGCTCGCCGCGGCCGGGAAGTCCGCGATGGGCGGGCTGCTGCTGACCTACCCGGTCCATCAGGCCGCGGACATCCTCTTCTGCCACGGCAACGTGGTCCCGGTGGGCAAGGATCAGCTGCCCCACATCGAGCAGACCCGTGTCATCGCCCGGCGCTTCAACGAGCGCTACGCGGACGGAGAGCAGGTCTTCACCGAGCCCGACGCGCTGCTGTCGGACGCCCCCACCATCCTGGGCCTCGACGGTGCGGCCAAGATGAGCAAGTCGCTGGGCAACACCGTGATGCTGCGGATGAGCCCGGACGAGACCCTGAAGAAGATCAAGAAGGCCAAGACGGACTCCGAGCGACGGATCACCTATGACCCCGAGGGGCGTCCCGAGGTGGCCAACCTGCTCACGATCGCCTCGGAGGCCACCGGGCGCACGCCCGAGGAGATCGCCTCCGAGGTCGGCGACGCCGGCTCCGGCACCCTGAAGGTGCTGACCGCCGAAGCGCTGAACGAGCACCTCGCCCCGATCCGCGCACGCCGGGCCGAGATCGAACAGGACCCGGAGTACCTGTTCGGGGTGCTGCGCGCCGGCAACGAACGCGCGAACGAGGTCGCCGAGCAGACCCTGGCGCGCGTGCGCGAGGTCATGGGCATGGTGTACTGACCGGTTCCTCGCCGGGTGCGCCGCCGCGTCTCAGCGCTCCGTGGCCGGCGACTCACTTCGCAGGATCGCGGCGATGCGCTCGAGGGTGGCGGGCATGCCGGCACGGGCTGCCTTCCGGCGGATCTCGATCTGCCTCGCGGCATCCTCGCCGTGCCGCTCGGCGAAAACCTTCTCGGCGCGCTCGCCGAACCGGGTGTACTGGATCAGCTCGGTGCCGCCGTCCTGCGGCTGCATGCGGTAGCCCCAGATCACCTCCGCCGGGCCCACGGACCACGCGAACTCCCGGCCGGGCTCGTCGATGACGACCGTGGAGACGGTCTGCCATGTCCGCTCCGGCGTGCGGTTATGACCGGTGAACGTCGCGCCCACGCCCCGGGCCTCGGAGTTCCATTCGGCCTTCTCGGTCTGGACGCTCCATTCGCCGGTGCGCGTGATGTCGCTGAGCAGTGCGTAGACCTCCTCCGGGGTGGCGGGCACGTGGAGGGAAGCGTCGAGCTCGTACGTCATGGCGCGAGCCTATGCGCTCAGCCGCGGGAGCTGTGCAGCCTGTGGACCCGCTCGAGCGGGTGACCCGACCCCCGGGAGTGCGCGGGTGCTGCCGAAGGACGGATCCGGCCACGGCCGTTCCGAGTTCCCGTTATGCTCGGGGAAAGTGCCCCTTTGGGGCTCCGGGAGATCCAGTCCACAGGAGGAAGCATGCCCGTCTACGAGAACGTCTCCGAACTCGTCGGCCGTACCCCGCTGGTCAAGCTCAATCGCCTCGGCGACGACGTCAAGGCCACCGTGCTCGCCAAGCTCGAGTTCTACAACCCCGCCAACTCCGTCAAGGACCGCATCGGCGTCGCCATGATCGATGCCGCCGAGGAGTCCGGCCAGCTGCAGCCCGGCGGCACCATCGTCGAGGCCACCAGCGGCAACACGGGCATCGCCCTGGCCATGATCGGCAGCTCGCGCGGCTACAAGGTCATCCTCACGATGCCGGAGTCGATGTCCAACGAGCGCCGCATGCTGCTGCGCGCCTACGGCGCCGAGCTGATCCTCACCGAGGCCGCCAAGGGCATGAAGGGCGCGGTCGAGAAGGCCGAGCAGGTCGCCGAGGAGACCGGTGCCGTCCAGGTCAAGCAGTTCGACAACCCGGCCAACGTCGAGATCCACCGCCGCACCACGGCCGAGGAGATCTGGGACGACACCGAGGGCTCGGTGGACGCGGTCGTCGCCGGCATCGGCACCGGCGGCACGATCAGCGGCGTCGGTCAGGTGCTCAAGGAGCGCAAGAGCGAGGTCACGATGATCGCGGTCGAGCCCGAGGAGTCCGCGATCCTCAACGGCGGCCAGCCCGGCCCGCACAAGATCCAGGGCATCGGCGCGAACTTCGTGCCCAGCATCCTGGACCGCGAGATCTACGACGAGGTGCTCGACATCGACGCGGAGACCGCGATGGAGCGCGCCCGCGCCACCGCCCGTTCGGAAGGCCTGCTGGTCGGGATCTCCTCCGGTGCCGCGATCGAGGCGGCCGTGCGCGTCGGCTCCCGCGACGAGTACGCCGGCAAGACCATCGTCGTGATCGTGCCCTCCTTCGGCGAGCGGTACCTCTCCACGCCGCTGTTCTCCCAGTACGCGGACTGATCGCTTGGCTCTCGTCCGCGGCCTGGTCGGTCGCGCCATGGGTGCCGTCGCGACGGTCCGCGAGGACCTCGCGGCGGCACGCCGGCGCGATCCCGCCGCCACCGATGACCTCTCCCTGCTGCTGACGTCGCCGGGACTGCATGCGATCTGGACCTACCGCCTCGCCCATCAGATGTGGGAGCGCGGGGCGACGCTGCCGGCGCGGGTCATCGCCCAGGGCGCCCGGTCGATCACCGGCGTGGAGATCCACCCGGGTGCCATCATCGGCCGGCGCTTCTTCATCGATCACGGCATGGGTGTCGTGATCGGCGAGACCGCCGAGGTCGGGGACGACGTCATGCTGTACCACGGCGTCACCCTCGGCGGCCGTTCCATGGAGCCCGTCAAACGCCACCCCACCGTCGAGGACGGAGTCACCATCGGCGCCGGGGCGCGGGTGATCGGCCCCGTCGTGCTCGGACAGGGATCCCAGATCGGTGCCAACGCCGTGGTGGTCAAGGACGTGCCGGCGCTGGCCACCGCGGTGGGTGTGCCCGCGCAGGTGCGCACCGGTGCCGCCCACCCCCAGGAGCAGGTCGACCCGGCGATCTGGATCTGAGTCGACCCGACGAGACACCGACACGCTCCCGGCGCTCGGCCGTTCATCGCCCGGCGGGCCCGCCTCAGAAGGGGCGGAGGAACGAGGTCCCGCCGACGCCGTTGACCTCGCGCTCCCACTCGGGCAGCACCTCGTGGGCGTCCTCGGCGATGACATGATCGAAGGCGGCCCTCAGCGCAGGGTCCTGCGGCGGATCGACGTCGATCAGCACCGTCGTGGCCCCGTGCGACCGGGCGGTGGGTGCCAGCTGCGCCGCCGGGAACACGACACCGCTGGTGCCGACGGCGACGAAGAGGTCCGCCCGCTGGGCAAGCCGCGTCGCGAGATCGAGGGGGCCCTGCGGCAGCATCTCGTCGAACAGCACCACGTCCGGCCGCGTCGGCGACCCGCACAGGGGGCAGCGGGCGGGGACCCCGTGGTCCTCGGGGCGCTCGCCGTCGCCGGGTTCGACCCGGCCGCGCCACGGGCATCCCGACCCCATGCAGGTGGCATGCAGCGCGCTGCCGTGCAGCTCGGCGACGACCTCGCTGCCGGCGGCCTGGTGCAGCCCGTCGATGTTCTGCGTGATCACGGGAGCACCGAGACGTGCGATCGCGCGGTGCCCGGGCGTGGGCCCGTGCTCGAGCGCGATCCGGCCCATCCTGCCCCAGACCTTCCACAGCAGCGGCAGGGACCGCGGCAGCTGGTCGGCGTGCATCGCCTGCTCCGTCTCCGGCTCCAGCGCCCACAGGCCGTCCGGTCCGCGGAACGTGCCCAGGCCGGTGCGGGCGCTGAGGCCCGACCCGGTCAGGAAGACGATCTCGCGGTGCTCACCGCCGGGTGAGAACCGGTCCTCCCGACTCACCACTCCTCGTGCTCGCGGGAGTCCCAGGCTTCCTCCTCGCCCAGGTCCAACGTCGCCAGGAGCTCGCGATCCTCGTCGTCGAGGGTGATCTGGTCGAGGGTGGCGTTGGTGAGCTGGCGCTGCGGGTCGCTGGACTTCGGGATCACCACGATGTCCTGGTCCACGGCCCAGCGCAGCGAGACCTGGGAGGTGGTCACGCCGTGCTTGTCGGCCACCTTGCGCAGGGCGAACTGCGCGCCCAGCCCGTCGCGGCCGCCCAGCGGTCCCCAGGCCTCGGTGACGATGCCGTGCTCGCGATGGAAGGCGACCGCCTCGCGGCGCTGGAGCGCGGGGGAGAGCTGGATCTGGTTGACCTCGGGCCATACGCCGGTGGCGTCGACCAGCTCCTGCAGCTGCTCGGGGCGGAAGTTCGAGACGCCGATGTGCAGCGCCCTGCCCTCCTCCTTGAGATCGATCAGCGTGCGCCAGGTCTCCAGGGCGAGCCCGCGGGAGGGATTCGGCCAGTGGATCAGCACCAGGGCGGCGCGCTCGAGCCCCAGGCGCCGCAGCGACTCTAGATACCCGGTGCGGGCCGCC
The DNA here is from genome assembly GCF_059391765.1 of Brachybacterium sp. SYSU DS0246. NCBI lineage: Bacteria > Bacillati > Actinomycetota > Actinomycetes > Micrococcales > Dermabacteraceae > Brachybacterium > Brachybacterium sp. SYSU DS0246. The sequence goes on from NZ_JBZXYT010000017.1 coordinate 36,023, forward strand.
TCGCGCCCCTGGTCGCCGCCGGCGATCTTCGTCGTCACCAGCACCTCGTCAGCATCGACGCCGCTGCGCCGCACGGCCTCGCCCACCGCGGCCTCGTTGCCGTACTGGGCGGCGGTGTCCAGCAGCCGGTACCCGGCGCGGATCGCCGCGGCGATGGACTCGCAGCCGTCGGCGCCCCGCAGGCCGGCGGTCCCGAAGCCGACCAGCGGGAAGGGCGAGCCGTCGGCGAGGGTCGTGGTCGGGATGGACAGCGTGGTCATGGGGGCCTCCTGCGGGAACGACGTGCGGACACCGCCAGCGTATCGATCCGCGCCCGGCACGTCTCGGGGTGTTTACTGGCGGCTCGTCCCCGTCCCTGCCCTCGCCCTCAGGAGAACCCATGGACGCTGCGTCCCGACAGACCGGAAAGCACGACCAGGCCGGAGTGCATGACGAGATCTCGCCGCTGCGGCGGGTGATCCTGCACGAGCCCGGCGCCGAGCTCGAACGGCTGACCCCGGACACGCGCGAGCGGTTCCTGTTCGACGAGGTGCTGTGGCGCGATCGTGCCCGCAGCCAGCACCGTGAGTTCTCCGCCCTGCTGCGCCGCGAGGGCGTCGAGGTCCTCGAGCTGAGCGATCTCTTGAGGGACCTGCTCGAGGTGCCTGAGGTCCGCAGCGACCTGCTGCACCGGGCGCTGGATCCGACGGTGCTGGGAGACATCGCCGTCCAGGACCTGACCGAGGCGCTCGGCGAGATGCCGTCGGCCGCTCTGGGGGAGGTGCTGATCGCCGGGATCACCGTCGCCGAGCTGCGCGGACTCGGTGTCACTCCCCGGTCCATCGCCCTGCAACGGATGGGGGAGGAGCACCTGGTGCTCGATCCGCTGCCCAACCATCTGTTCACGCGCGACTCCTCGGCGTGGATCGGGAACGTGGCCGCGGTCAGCCCGATGCGGAGGTCGGCACGGCGCCGCGAGAGCCTGCACCTGGAGGCGATCTATCGGCACCATCCGCGCTTCGCCGGGGCATCCGGCCCGCGACGCGTCATCGGCAGCGGCGGCGCAGGTGCAGCCACCGTCGAGGGCGGGGACGTGATGATGCTGTCCCCGCGGGTGGTCGCGCTCGGACTCTCGGAGCGCACCAGCGCCGTCGGCGTCGAACGGCTCGCGGGCGACCTGCTCGAGGACGGCACCGTGGACCGCGTGATCGCCATCGCCCTGCCGCACCGTCGCTCGATGATGCACCTGGATACGGTCACCACCGTTGTCGACCACGACTCGATGCTGCGCCACGGGCCGCTGGGGCCGCTGGAGACGTTCGAGATCGAGCGGCCCGGTGACCGTCTGATCTCGCGCTCGCGTGCCGCCGACGAGATGGATTCCGTGCTCGCCCGCGGGCTCGGCGTGGATGCACTGCGAGTGCTCAGCGCGCCGCTGGACCCCTACACCGCTGCACGCGAGCAGTGGGACGACGGGTGCAACGTGCTCGCCCTCGCCCCGGGGCGCGTGGTGGCCTACGAGAGAGCGGCGGCGACCAACGACTACCTCCGCGCCCAGGGCATCGAAGTGCTCGAGTTCGCCGGCGACGAGCTGGGTCGCGGTCGCGGCGGTCCGCGGTGCATGAGCTGCCCGGTCGCCCGCGGTTGACCTCCCCCGGGCGCCACCGAGAACCGCTCAGCGCCGTGTGGGCGGCGGAGGATCGGACTCCGACTGGATCATCAGCGTCTGCTCCGGCAGCGGATCCTCCAGCGAGCGTTCGAGCAGCAGCTGCTGGGTGCCGAACTCCTCGAGCCCTTTGCGGACGGTGAAGCCGAGCTTGCGCAGCAGGGCCACGCTGCGCTTGTTGCGGGTCTGGCTGACGGCGATGACGTGGTCGTCCTCGAGCGCGTCGCGGGCCCAGGCCAGCAGCGCCACGCAGGATTCCGCGGCATAGCCCCGTCCCGTCCACTCGGGCAGCAGCGCGTAGGAGAGCTCCAGCTCGCCCCGGTCGTAGTCCAGCGTGATGGACCCGATCATGGTGTCGTCCTCCGCCCGGGCAAGCACCCAGCGTCCCCAGGTCAGCCCCAGCGGGGAGAGCTCGAGCGCCTGGCGGGAGGCGTAGTCCAGGGCTCCGCCCAGGTATTCCCGGGTGACGGGATCGGTCATCAGGCGGATCATGGCGTCGCGGTCGCCATCACCGGGCGGCCGGATCACCAGACGCTGGCTGCGGATCCGTATCGGCCACTCGGTCGTGCCTTCCTTTGTCACGGCCTCCACGGTACAAGCTGGGCCCCGGGCGCTCGGCACCTTCGGGTCGCTCGGCCTCGCGGTGACCGGCCGACGGTGCGGACTGCGTGGTCACAGCCGCATGACGCCGGACCGAGCGGCCGCGTCGCGCCCTGCCGGGCGGTAGGGTGAGGCCTGCGGCGGCCGGATCATCGCACCGGGGCAGGCCGCCGGCGCGCCCGGTCCGTGCCGCGAGATGGACGGGCGGCGCTCGCTCCGTGGCGAGCACAGAACGAGAAGGAGCACCATGGTTGAGCAGGCCCTGCGCAGCACCGCGCTGGAGGCGATCCACGAGTCCCTCGGCGCGACCTTCACGGACTTCGCCGGCTGGCGGATGCCCGTGCGCTACGCCTCCGACCTGGCCGAGCACGCCGCTGTCCGCGAGCGTGCCGGACTGTTCGACCTCAGCCACATGGGGGAAATCCACGTCCAGGGCCCCCAGGCCGGGCAGGCCCTCGACAACGCCCTGGCAGGCAAGTTGTCCGCCATCTCCGTGGGACGGGCGAAGTACTCGCTGCTGCTGACCGAGGAGGGCGGCGTCATCGACGACGTCATCACCTACCGCCTCGCCGAGGAGCACTACCTCGTCGTCGCCAACGCGGCCAACGCGGAGATCGACGCCCAGGAGATCACCGCCCGCGCCGAGGGATTCGACGCCCGCGTCGAGGACGCCTCGGACCGCACCGCCCTGATCGCGGTCCAGGGCCCCCGCAGCCAGGAGATCCTGCTGCGCGCCCTCGCCGGCGCCGAGACGGGCATCGAGGGCATCACCGCCGAAGACCTCACGGAGATGAAGTACTACCGCGTCGCCCAGGGCACCTACCGCGGCCGGCAGCTGCTGGTCGCCCGCACGGGATACACCGGGGAGGACGGCTTCGAGCTGTACGTCCCGGCCGATCTGGCCGCCCCACTGTGGGAGCAGCTCACCGTCGCCGGAGGCGAGGATCTCACGCCGTGCGGACTCGCCTGCCGCGACACCCTGCGTCTAGAGGCCGGGATGCCGCTGTACGGCCACGAGCTGGGCCGCGACCTGCATCCCGCCCAGTCCGGCATGGGCCGCGTGGTCGCGCTGTCGACCAAGGACGACTTCGTCGGCCGGGCGGGCGTGGAGAACACCGACGTCTCGTCCCGTCCTGTCCTGGTGGGGCTGGTCGCCGAGGGTCGCCGCGCCGCCCGCGCCGGCTCCAGCGTCCGCACCGCCGACGGAGTCGAGGTCGGCTCCGTGACCTCCGGAGCCCTCTCGCCGACTCTCGGTCACCCGATCGCCATGGCGCTCGTGCGGCCGGACCTCACCGAGGCCGGCACCGAGCTCGTCGTCGACGTCCGCGGCAAGCCCCTCCCGGTCCGCGTCGTCGAGCTGCCCTTCTACTCCCGCCGCTGATCCGCCCCACCGCTGACCCCAGCACCCCCATCCGCCCGAGCCCCGCCCCAGGAAGGACCATCGCCATGACCGAGGAGATCCGCTACAGCAAGGACCACGAATGGGTCCGCGTCGAGTCCGACGGCATCGCCGTCATCGGCGTGACGGACTACGCCGCCGAGCAGCTGGGCGACGTCGTCTACGTCGACCTGCCCGAAGCGGGCACCGAACTCTCCGCCGGATCCGAGATGGGCGAGATCGAGTCCACGAAGTCCGTCTCGGACCTGCTCTCCCCGCTCGACGGCACCGTCACCGAGATCAACCAGGACGTCGTCGACTCCCCGGAGCTGGTCAACTCCTCTCCGTTCGACCAGGGATGGCTGCTGCGCGCGCGCTTCGAGTCGCTGCCGGAGGATCTGCTCAGCGCGGAGGACTACAAGGCCTTCACACAGTCCTGATACGTCGCGGCGGCCCCGCTCCGAGCCCGGCCGGTCCCGCGCACATCGCCTGACGACGCACCACTCCCACGACGCAACACCCCAGGGGCACCCACCTCATGACCGCTTCGCCCGTCCACGACCACGAGTCCTTCGTCCGCCGTCACGTCGGCACCGACCCCGCGGCCCAGCGCCACATGCTCGAGACCCTGGGCTACGAGAGCCTGGACGAGATGCTCACCGCTGCGGTGCCCGGGACCATCCTGCTGGCCGGAGACGGTGCGGAGGCCGGATCGGCGGTGCCCGAGGGCATCAGCGAGACGGCGGCGCTGGCCGAGCTGCGCGCACTCGCCAATCGCAACACCGTGCGCCGCTCGTTGATCGGCCTGGGGTACCACGGCACCCACACCCCGGCCGTCATCCAGCGCAACGTGCTGGAGAACCCGGCCTGGTACACCGCCTACACGCCGTACCAGCCGGAGATCTCCCAGGGACGGCTCGAGGCGCTGCTGACGTTCCAGACCATGATCTGCGATCTCACCGGGATGGAGGTCTCCAACGCCTCCACGCTGGACGAAGCCACCTCCGCCGCCGAGGCGCTGATGCTGGCCCGCCGCACCGCCAAGCGCAACGGCAACGTGTTCCTCGTCGACGCCGACACCCTTCCTGCCACGAAGGAGGTGCTGCGCGGGCGCGCCGACGGGCTCGGCATCGAGCTGCGCGAGGTCGACTTCGCCGCCGGCGACATGCCCGACGGCGAGCCGGCCGACGGCGAGTACTTCGGGGCGCTCATCCAGTACCCGGGCGCCTCCGGCCGGGTGTGGGATCCGCGCGAGACGATCGCCGCGATCAAGGAGACCAAGGCCGTCGCCGTCGTCGCGGCCGATCTGCTGGCGCTGACCCAGCTGGCCTCCCCGGGCACCCTGGGCGCGGACGTCACCATCGGCACCACCCAGCGCTTCGGCATCCCGCTCGGCTTCGGCGGGCCCCACGCCGGGTTCGTCGCCGTGCGCAAGGGACTCGAGCGCCAGCTGCCCGGCCGGCTGGTGGGCGTCTCCGTCGACGCCGAGGGCAACCCCGCCTATCGGCTCTCCCTGCAGACCCGTGAACAGCACATCCGGCGCGAGAAGGCGACCAGCTCGATCACCACCGCCCAGGTGCTGCTGGCCGTGATGGCCGCCATGTACGCCGTGTACCACGGGCCCGACGGCCTCGCCCGCATCGGTCGCCGCGTCGCGGCGCGCACCGCAGCGCTGGCCGACCACCTCGTGCGCAGCGGTTTCGAGCTCGAGAACGACTCGTTCTTCGACACCCTCGAGGTGCGCGCCACGGGCCTCGCCCACGACATCGCCGCCTCGATGGCCGAGGCCGGGTTCCTGGTCCGCCCCCTCGGCGACGACGTCGTCCACCTGTCCCTGGACGAGACCGTCACGCCGGCCGACCTGGAGGCGATCGCCGCCGCCTTCGCGCCCTATGCCCCGACCCCGGGGCAGGAGCTGCGCGACGTCACGGCGCTCGGGAGGGACGACGATGAGCTCGACGCCGACGCGGGCAGCGAGACTGCGACCGGTGCCGGCCCCGGCGCACGGCAGCGGTGGGGCGCCCTGGCCCGCCAGGACCGATTCCTGCAGCACCCCGTCTTCTCCTCGTTCCACTCCGAGACCGCGATGATGCGCTACCTCCGCCGCCTCGCGGACAAGGACTTCGCGCTGGACCGGGGCATGATCCCGCTGGGCTCGTGCACCATGAAGCTCAACGCCGCCACCGAGATGGCCGGGGTCACCTGGGCCGGCTTCAACGCCCTCCACCCCTTCGCGCCCCGCGAGGACGTCGAGGGCTACCTCGACCTGATCGAGCAGCTGGAGACCTGGCTGGCGGATCTGACCGGGTACGACACTGTCTCCCTCCAGCCCAACGCCGGATCCCAGGGCGAGTTCGCCGGACTCCTGGCCATCCGCGCGTACCACGCCTCCCGGGGGGAGAGCGGCCGCGAGGTGTGCCTGGTCCCCAGCTCCGCGCACGGCACCAACGCGGCCTCCGCGGTCAATGCCGGACTGCGGGTGGTCGTGGTCGGCTCCGACGATCGCGGCAACATCGACCTCGAGGACCTGAAGCAGAAGCTCAAGGACCACGGGGACGAGCTCGCGGCCATCATGATCACCTACCCCTCCACGCACGGCGTGTACGAGGAGGAGGTGCGCACCGTCTGCCAGCTCGTCCACGACGCCGGGGGACAGGTCTACGTCGACGGTGCCAACCTCAACGCCCTGCTGCAGGTCGCCAGGCCCGGGGAGTTCGGCGGCGACGTCTCCCATCTGAACCTGCACAAGACGTTCTGCATCCCCCACGGCGGCGGCGGCCCGGGAGTGGGCCCGCTGGCGGCGAAGTCGCACCTGGCTCCGTTCCTGCCCGGCCACCCCGCCATCCAGGAGGAGAAGCACCCGGTCGCCGGGCGGGATGCGCAGGTCCACGCGGGGCCCCCGGTCTCCCAGGCGCCCTACGGCTCCCCCTCGATCCTGCCGATCTCATGGACCTACATCCGTCTCATGGGTCCCGAGGGGCTGCGCCACGCGACCGCCGCGGCCGTGCTGGCGGCCAACTACATGGCCCGTCGCCTCTCGGAGGCCTACGAGATCCTCTACACCGGGGAGAACGGCCTGGTCGCCCACGAGTGCATCGTCGACCTGCGGCCCCTGACCGCGCGCACCGGGATCACCGTCGACGACGTCGCCAAGCGGCTCATCGACTACGGGTTCCATGCCCCGACCATGTCGTTCCCCGTCGCCGGCACGTTCATGATCGAGCCCACCGAATCCGAGGATCTCGCGGAGATCGATCGCTTCGTCGACGCGATGCTGATGATCGCCGAGGAGGCCGACGAGGTCGCCTCCGGCGGCTGGCCGGCGGATGACAACCCGCTGGTGGGCGCCCCGCACACGGCGGCCTCCATCGCGACGGGGGAGTGGAGCCACCCGTACTCGCGGGAGGTGGCCGTCTATCCCGGCAGCCGGTCCGCTCCGGAGGATCTCTCGGTCCACGACAGCGCCCAGATGCGGATCCAGTCGAAGTACTGGCCGCCGGTGCGACGCATCGACCAGGCCCACGGGGATCGCAACCTGGTCCCGACCTGGCCCCGCGACTGACCTGGCCCCGCGAACGACCGTCGGCCTCGGAGCGCGTCGATATGAACCGCTGTGACGGCCAGGTTTCCTGCCGCGATCGAGGGCCCATAACCTCGATGCCATGACAGAGATCCTCACCACCACCGCCGGTTCACTGCCACGCACCCCGGAACTGCTCGCGGCCAACGCCGCCCGACGCTTCGACGCCGACGGTCTGACGCCCCTGCCCTCGGCCGAGTTCGATGCCGCGCTCGCGGCCGCCGTCGACTCCGTCGTCACCCGCCAGCAGGAGATCGGGATCACCCTTCCCGGTGACGGCGAGTACGGCAAGGCGATGACCACGACCTTCAACTACGGCGCGTGGTGGAGCTACATCTTCCACCGCACCGCCGGCCTGGAGATCGTCGAGGAGGACACGTTCGTCTCCCAGCCGCCGACCGCGGAGAACGCCGACGGTCTCACGCTGACCTCGTTCGGCAACCGCCGGGACCGCCAGCGCTTCCCGGACGTGTACGCGAGCGACGCCGAGGTGAACAAGGCGACCCCCAAGGAGGGCGCGCTGACCTTCCCCGTCGCCTCCGGCGAGCTGGCCTACACCGGCCACGAGCAGATCGCCTCCGACGTCTCCAACTTCTCCCGCGCGCTGAAGGCCCAGGGCATCGAGCGGGGCTTTCTGACCTCGCTCTCCCCGGGCTCCGGCGCCCGCATCCAGGATCGCCACTACGGATCCGAGGACGCCTTCCTCGAGGCATGGGCCGACGCCCTGCACGAGGAGTACAAGGCCATCACCGACGCCGGGCTGATCGTGCAGGTGGACGACCCCTCGATCGCCGAGAACTTCGATCAGATCGACCCCGAGCCGAGCATCGAGGACTACCTGCGCTTCACCGGCAAGCGCGTCGAGGCGCTCAACCACGCCCTCGAGGGGCTGCCCACGGAGCAGCTGCGCTTCCATCTGTGCTGGGGCTCCTGGCACGGCCCCCACACCACGGACATCGAGTTCAAGCATCTGGTCAAGCTCATGCTGGACATCGACGTCACGTACTACTCGTTCGAGGGCGCCAACGCCCGCCACGAGCACGAGTACGTGGTCTGGGACGACGTGACGCTGCCGGAGGACAAGATCATCGTGCCCGGAGTGGTCACCCACTCCACCAACGTGGTCGAGCATCCCGAGCTGGTCGCCCAGCGCATCCAGCGCTACGCGAAGCGCGTCGGCCCCGAGCGCGTCATCGCCTCGACCGACTGCGGCCTGGGCGGGCGCATCCACCCCGACATCGCGTGGGCCAAGCTCGAGTCGCTGGCCGAGGGAGCACGGATCGCCTCGCAGCGCGCCTGATCGCTCCCGGCGACGAAAAAGTTCACCTGGGCGTCGACGACACGTCACGCGGGCGTGAGCCCGAATCCGGCGGCGAGGAGGATCATCTCCGGTGTGAGGATCCTCTTCGTCGCCGAGTCCTTCCTGCCGCACATGAACGGGGTCACCAATTCGGTGCTCCGCGTCGTCGACCACTTCGCCGCCGCCGGTGATGATCTCTCCATCATCGCCCCGCAGTGGCCCCGTGCCGACAAGTTCCTGCGCACCGCCTGCGGGCGCAAGATCCGGGTGCGGCGCATCGCGTCGGCCCCGCTGCCGGGGTACGCCGACGTGCGCGTGGCCACCACCAGCGCCGCCACGATCCGACGCCGCATCGATGATTTCCAGCCCGACGTCATCCACCTCGCCTCACCGACCATCCTTGGCGGCCGCGCCGTGATCGCCGCCCACAAGGCAGGGGTGCCGACCGTCGCGGTCTACCAGACCGACATCCCCGGCTACACGGCCCGCTACGGGATGCCGTTCCTCGAGAACGCGACCTGGCAGCTGCTCAAGGACGTGCACAACCGCGCCACGCTGAACCTCGCGCCCTCGACGGCGACCCGCGATCAGCTCGTCGAGCACGGCATCAAGCGCGTCCAGCTGTGGGGGCGGGGCGTGGACACCTCGCTGTTCTCGCCCTCGCTGCGCAGCGAGAAGCTGCGCGCGAAGTACGCGGATCCGGGCGAGAAGCTCGTGGTCTACGTCGGCCGGCTCGCCCCGGAGAAGCAGGTCGGTGACCTCAAGGTCATCCATGACATGCCCGGGGTGCGACTGCTGATCGTGGGAGACGGCCCGGACAAGGACGCGCTGCGCCGTGCCATGCCGCGCGCGCGCTTCGCCGGATTCCGCTCCGGCACGGACCTCGCCACCCACCTGGCCAGCGCCGATCTGTTCATCCACCCCGGCGAGCTCGAGACCTTCGGACAGACCATCCAGGAGGCCATGGCCTCGGGCCTGCCCGTGATCGCCCCGCGGCGCGGCGGCCCGGTCGATCTGGTCGCTCCCAGCCGCACCGGCTGGCTGTACACGCCGGGCATGCACGACGAGATGCGCCAGCATGCCGGCGACCTGCTGTTCGACGACACGAAACGGCTCGCCTTCGGGCAGGCGGCGCTGGAGGCGGTGCACAAGCGCACCTGGCCGGTGCTGTCCGAGCAGCTGCGCGGCTTCTACCGCACCGCGATCGAGCAGCACGAGAGAGTGCACTCCTCTCACTGAGGTCGCCCCACTGAGTCGTCCTACTGAGTGGTCGCCCCGGGACAGCCGTGTCATCGCCCCGGGCGACTGCCTGCTCGGTCCCGGTGCGTCATATTCCGCCACACAGCTCGCCCCGCACGTCGCGCGGGGAGTGAACTGTGGACGTCGCCGATTCGGGCGGCTCGGATCTCCGCGGAAGGACAACTCATGGCGCAGCGCACCTCCACCCGTCGCCCGCTCATCGGCGTGACCGCAGGGACCCGCGCCATGATGACCGGCGCCTGGGCGGGCCATGACGCCGTGGTGATCACCGAGCACTACGTGCGCGCCCTCCGCGAGGCCGGAGCCCGCCCCGTCATCATCGCCCCGCAGGACCAGTGGAGCGACGAGGAGGTCGGCGAGCTCGACGGTCTCGTCCTCACCGGCGGCACCGATCTCGATCCCGCCGCTTGGGGCGAGGACGCACTGCCCACGGACATGACCCCGGACCCGGAGCGCGACGCCTTCGAGACGGCTCTGTACCGCGCCGCCCGCCGGGCCGACGTCCCCGTGCTCGGCATCTGCCGCGGACTGCAGATCATCGTCGTCGCCGAGGGCGGCACCCTGCACCGTCACCTGCCCGAGGACGTCCCGGCGCACCCGGCGACGGGCGTGAGCCCCACCCGCGTCGAGGTCTCCCTCGAGGCGGCCAGCGACCTCGCCCTCGCGCTGGGCACCCGTGCCGGTGTCACCGCGTACCACCATCAGGGCGTCCGGGACGTCCGAGGTGACCTCCGGGTCGTCGCTCGCCATGCCAGCGCTCTGCCGATGGCCGTCGAAGCCGCCTCCGGGTCGACCGTGCTCGCGGTGCAGTGGCATCCCGAGATCGACGGGGCCGACGGCAGCGCCGTGTTCGAGAGCCTGCTCACCGCCATCGAGCACCGGGAGGCGGCAGCACCGCAGCGCTCGCTGGTCTAGGATGGACCCTGACCGTGCGGGCCTTCGGGCCGCCGGAGGATCCAGGCGAAAGCGGAGGAAGAGGCACCATGAGCAACCAACGGGTCGCGATCGGCACCGACCCCGCCGATCAGCAGGAGGGGAAGGTCGCCTCGAGCGGCAACAGCCTCGTCCTCAGCGTGGTCCTGTTCCTGGTCCTGTTCGGCCTCTTCGCCGCCGGTCTCTACGTCATGAGCCTGTTCACGATGTGGACGTTCCTCGGCGGGCTCGGAATGTGCCTGGTCGCGCTGTTCGCCTCCCTCGAACTGGTCCCCCGCTTCCTGACCTGAGCGGGCTGCTGCGCTCGCCGCAGCAACCGGCCAGTCCCCACGTTCCTCGTGCCCGGCGCCTCACGGCGGCCGGGCACGACTGCATCCGCGAGGGCGTGCAGCTGCATCCGCGACGAAGCCCAGGCCACCGGGAGTGTCCGCCGGCCGCGTCCGCAGAGAGCACTCGCATGGATTTCGCGCGCCGGTTCCCGGACAATGAGTCCTCGTGAACGTTCCCTCCCCGGCCCGTACCGCGGCCGCCGACCCCCTGCCGGACGCCGTGCGTCGTGCCCGCTGGGCCGTCTCCCTGCTCTTCTTCCTCAACGGCGCGTCCTTCTGCGCGATCCTGCCGCGCTACCCCGAGCTGGTCGAGAGCATCGGCCTGTCCCACACCGCCTTCGGGCTCGCCGTCGGCATCGGGCCCGTCGGCGGCCTGATCGCGGGGCTGACGGTGGCCGGCCTGATGTCCCGCTACGGCTCCGCGCGGGTCAGCGTCATCGCCCAGGTCATCGCCTCGACCACCCATCTGGCGGTCTACGTGTCCGGCTCGTGGCTCTGGTTGGCGGCGTCGCTGGGCCTGGCGATGGCGGCCGACGCCGTCACTGACATCTCCATGAACGCCCACGGCATGCGCGTCGAGCGCCGCTACCGCCGCTCGATCATGAACAGCTACCACGGCTGGTGGTCCCTGGGCGCCGTCGCGGGAGGGCTCCTCGGCGCGGGCAGCGCCCAGATCGGTCTCGCGCTGTGGCTCCAGGGAGTGCTCGGGCTCGTCGTGTTCGGGGCCCTGGGCGCCGCGTCGCTGCGCTTCATGCTGCCCGGGCACGACGGCACCGAGCGCACCCCGAGCGGGGGTCCGGCGGCCGGGCCATCGGCCGGCTCCGCCGCGGAGGTGCCCGCCGAACCGGTCCCGGCCGGCTTCCGCCTGGCGGGGATGAGCCTGCGCGCACTGGGTCTGGTCGCGGCGCTGGGCATGATCCTGGTCTTCGCGGGGTCGACCGAGGACGCCGGCAACACGTGGGGCGCGCTGTTCATGACCTCCACCTTCGAGGCGACCCCGTTCGTGGCCGGACTGGCCTTCGTCGCCCTGCAGGGAGCCCAGACCGTGGGCCGCTTCACCGGCGACTTCGTCGTCGACCGGCTGGGGGACCGGCTCGCCGCCCGGCTGGGTGCCCTGGTCTCGATCTGCGGCATGAGCGTCGCTCTGCTGATGCCCACCCCGGCCACCGCGGTGGTCGGTTTCGCCGCCGCCGGGTGGGGCGTCGCCACCTTGTTCCCCGCCGCCTACCGGGCCGCCGACGACATGCCGGGCGTGCCCCACGGGGTGGGCATCACCGTGGTGGGGTGGTTCGCGCGGTTGGGCTTCTTCGTCACGCCGCCGCTGGTCGGGGCGCTCGCCGACGCCCTCACCTTGCGCTACGCCCTGTGGATGATGCCGGTGTACGCGCTGGGCATCCTGCTCTTCTCGGGGGTCCTCAGCAACCGCCCGTCGGCCGATGCGACCGCCGGTCGTGGCTGATACCGGTCCTGGCACCCGAGGGCACCCGCGGGTGCATCCACCGGCCCAGGTCAGAAGCGGCTGATGTCCCCGGCGCCCTCCCGAGCGATCTCGACGTCGCCGCCGGAGAGGTCGACGACCGTGGTGGGCTCGGTGCCCACCTCCCCGGAATCGATGATCACGTCGAGCTGATCGCCCAGCAGGTCCTGCACGACCCAGCCCTCCGAGGGGGATTGCTCGTGACCGGGCAGCAGCAGCGTCGAGGAGACGATCGGCTCGCCGAGCGCACGGACCAGCGCATGGGCGACGCGGTGATCGGGGATGCGCACCCCCACGGTGAGCTTCTTGGGGTGCGCCATCCGCCGCGGCACCTCCTTGGTGGCCGGCAGGATGAACGTGTACGGGCCCGGGGTCGCGTTCTTGACCAGCCGGAACGTCGGGTTCGAGACGATGACGAACTGGCCCAGCTGGGCGAAGTCCGCGCACACCAGCGTGAAGTGGTGATTCTTGCCGACCTGGCGGATGCGGCGGATCCGCTCGAGCCCCTCGTGCGCTCCCAGCGAGCAGCCCAGGGCGTAGGAGGAATCCGTCGGATAGGCGATCAGCCCACCGGCCTTCAGCACGTCGACGGCCTGGTCGATGAGCCGTGGCTGCGGATCGACGGGGTGGATGTCGAGATAGCGGGCAGAGCGTGATGATCTGGCCATGCTCGATGCTACGACGGCAGCGCCGCAGGCCGCCATGGGGCTGCGGACGTGTGCCTCGCGCAGCTCAGGCGACGACGACGAACTCCCGGCCGATCCACTTCGTGCGACGCAGACGGAGCACGGCCCCGACCGGCAGCGGCCCCTTGATGTGCGGATAGCCGCGGCCGCCCCCGTCGTCGTCGGCCTCGATGTCCACCGCGACGCCGGCCGCCTCCACGCGCGCCACGTCGATCTCGAGGATCACGAGATCCGAGGGACGATCGGGGTAGACGCGCTTGGCGACCATGGAGACCTGCTCGGGCCAGGACGCGTGGATATAGCCGACCTCGGAGAGATCGCGGCCCCGGGTGGCTTGGGTGTACGAGCCCTGCCGGGCTGCCGCCTCCCAGGCGGGCAGCTCGGTGATGTGCCAGATCAGGGGCGCGGGCATGCCCGGCAGTGTACCGTGACCGGCATGGATGAGACCTCCGCCGGACCGGGCGCGGTGCGCCTGGTCCATGACGACGACAGAGACCGCTACGAAGCGCTGGACGGTTCCGAGCTGCTCGCCGTCCTGTACTACGGCGACGAGCCCGCCGCCGACGCGAGCGAGAGCGCCGGGACGGCCGAGGACCAGAGCGCGGGGGCCGCCGCCGGCCCCGGGCCGGCCACGGTGCGCGATCTGCGCTCGACCGTGGTCGCCCCCGAGCACAACGGCCGGGGAGTGGGTTCCGCGCTGGTCCGCTTCGCCCTCGACGACGCTCGCGAGCACAGCCTGCGGGTGCGCGCCACGTGCTGGTTCGTGCGCGGCTGGATCGAGCGGCACCCCGAGTACGCCGATCTGCTCGAGGAGCCCGCCGCCGGCAGCGGAACGGAGAGTCGATGAGCTACCGCATCCTCACCGTGTGCACCGGCAACATCTGCCGCTCCCCGATGGCCGAGTACGCGCTCCGCGAGGCGCTCGAGCAGGCCGGGCTCGATGACCACGTCGAGGTCGCCTCCGTCGGAACCTCCGGCTGGGAGGTCGGCAACCCCGTCGACGCACGGGCCGGAGCGCTGCTCCAGCGCCACGGCCTGGACGCCTCCGCCCACCGGGCCCGGCAGATGACCGCGGCGCTGCTGCGGGAGGCGGACCTCGTGCTCGCCCTGGACCACGACCACGTCGACCCGATCCGTCGCGCCATGGGCGACCGGGCCCGCGGCCGCCTCTACATGCTGCGCGACTTCGCATCGGAGCCCGTGCAGGACACCGGCATCCGCGACCCCTGGTACGGGGACGAGAGCGGCTTCGAGATCGCGTGGGAGCAGATCATGGACGCCGCCGACGGGATCATCGAGCACGTCCGCTCCGAGCTTGCCTCGCAGGACGCCTCCCGCTCCAGCGACAGCCGCCGATGACCGCAGCGAACGGGGAGGAGGTGCTCGGAGCGCTCGAGACGGCCGCCGCGATCCGGACGGGCGAGATCGACATGCGCGAGCACACCGAGCGCGCCCTCGACGCCGCTCGTGGCACGGGAGCCCGGGTGGGTGCGTTCGCCCACGTCCTCGAGGATCTCTCGCGCCGGCAGGCCCGGGCCGCCGCCGAGCGCCTCGCGGACGCGCGACGCACCGGAGATCTCGCGGGACTCGCACGTGACCTCCCGCTGCTCGGAGTCCCGATGCCCATCAAGGACCTCACCCAGATCGCCGGAGAGCCCTTCGAAGCAGGCAGCACCGCGCTGCGCGGCACCATCGCCCCGGTCACCGACGGCGTCGCGCAGCGAGTCATGGACGCCGGCACCGTGACGATCGGCAAGACCACCACTCCCGAGTTCGGGATGCCTGCCTACACCGAGCCCGCCACCGGAGCGCCGGCGCGCACCCCGTGGGATCTGCGCCGCACCGCCGGCGGCTCCAGCGGCGGGGCCGCCGCCGCGGTGGCCGCGGGAGTGGTGCCGCTGGCGCACGGCTCGGACGGAGGCGGATCCGTCCGGATCCCTGCGGCCTGCTGCGGCATCGTGGGCATCAAGCCCTCGCGCGGGCTCGTCTCGCCCGGTCCGTACGGCGCCGAGGGCGTGGGCCTGGTCACCGACGGCGTGCTGGCCCGCACCGTGCGGGACCTCGCGGCGGGCCTGGACACGATCGCCGGCGACCGCCCCGGGGACTCCACCCCGCTGGCCCGCCGCGAGCGCCCCTACCTCGACGCGGTCGGCGAGCAGGCGGGCCCGCTGCGCATCGCGGTCCTCACCGAGCCCCTCGCCGCCGAGACCGACGTGCACCCGGCCGCCCTGCGCGGCCTCGAACGCGCCACCGAGCTGCTGCGCGGGCTCGGCCACGAGACGACGAGCATCCCGGCGCCGTTCACGGCCACCGAATGGGCTGCCTTCATGCCGCTGTGGACCGTCGGCGCCGCCGCCATCGAGCTCGACGCGGTGCAGGAGGGCAAGCTGCTGGAGCTGACCCGGTGGCTGCGGGAGCGGGGCCGCACCTACAGCGGCATCGACGTGGTCAGAGCCATCAGCGCCATGCAGACTCTCTGCCGGCGCACGGGGGAGGCCTTCGCGCCCTACGACGTCGTCCTCACACCGACCCTGGCGGGACCGCCCGCCTTCCCGGACGAGCTGCAGCTGCCCGATGGCGCCGCGGATTTCCAAGCGCAGTGCGAGTTCACGCCGTGGACGAGCACCTGGAACATGCTCGGCCGCGCCGCGATGTCGGTGCCGCTGCACCGCGAGCACGTCGACGGCGTGGAGCTGCCCTTCGGCGTCCACCTCGGGGCGACCCGGCCCGGGGATGACGCCCTGCTCCTCTCGCTGGCCGCGCAGCTGGAGGCGCACGATCCGTGGCCCCTGGTGCGGGAACCGGTCAGCCCGTGAGCACGCCCGGAACCGGCACCGGTCCGCAGTCGGTGCGGCTGGACGTATGGCTGTGGAGCGCTCGGCTGATGCCGACCCGCTCGGCCGCCACCACCGCGTGCCGGGCAGGGCACGTGCGCCGCAACGGGGAGCCGGCGAAAGCCTCGCAGCGCATCACCGTGGGGGACGAGCTGCGCGTCCGCTCACCCGGGCGCGAACGCATCGTGGTCGTCACGACGATCCTCACCAAGCGCGTCGGCGCCCCGGTCGCGCGGGAGGCCTATGAGGACCACAGCCCCGAGCCACCGCCGCAGCTGGCCGCCGCGCCGCCGCGACGCGAGCGCGGGACCGGCCGTCCGACCAAGCGTGAGCGTCGCCAGTTCGAGCGCCTGCGCGGCCGCGACGAGGACTCGCGCCGCTGAGCACAGCAGCCGCGGTCGAGTCGGGGACCCCGGTCGGCTAGGAGCCGGTGTGCCCGGCCCTCGCGAGCAGGGCCTGGCGATTGGTGGTGAGCCTGCGCAGCAGGTCGGACTCGAGGGCGACCACCTTCGGGTTCGCGCCGTCGGCCAGCAGACGCTGGCGCACCGAGGCCAGGTCCGCGCTCTCCCGGATGAACTTCTTCATCAGCGGCTTCGCGCCCAACTGGTTCGCCCACCGCTTGCCCTCGCGGCGGCCTTTCCACGTGCCGAGCATGTCCACCTCCTCATGCGTGAGCCATCCGTGATTGGCGTAGTCCCCCAGGCGCACCCGCGTCAATCGTGATTCGTCCCAGACGAGAATCGCGATGAGGATCAGCCATGCCAGGGAGATGAGCGCCTCCAGGGCGTACATCACCAGCAGGGCGATGATGCCGGAGAAGAGGGTGGCCCCGAGGTTCCACAGAGCGTGCAGGAGCATGCCGGGGATGAGGGCGGGGATGAACGCCAGCAGGCCCATCACCGTCCCCCACTTCCTCACCACGAAGCCCACGGTGATGCCGGTGAGCGAGGTGTAGATGGCATGCCCGAAGATGTTCAGCACGCCGCGCATGACCACGTTGATCAGCAGGCCCACCTCGCCCGCGCCTTCGAGAGCCCGGGTGTAGTAGAGGATGTTCTCGGTGAAGGCGAAGCCGCCGCCGATGAGCGTGCCGTAGATGAGCCCGTCCAGGGGGCCGTTGAAGTACCGCCGGCCCAGGAGCATCAGCAGCAGGAGGCCGAGCCCCTTGGTGGTCTCCTCCACCAGAGGGGCGCTGATGACTGGGCCCACGAAGTTCGCCGCGGCCTCGCTGCCGGTGACCCAGAAGGTCAGCATCGAGTTGGCGGTGTTGAGCAGATAGCTGAGGCCGGCCCCGACCGCCGCGCCCCAGAGCACGGCGACGATCAGCAGAGGGATCGGCTGCGGATCCCAGCGGTCGGCCAGGATCATGATCCCGATGATCACGATCAGCGAGATCAGCGCGAGGAACGCCGTCACCGGCCACCAGATCGGACTCGAACTCGAGCTGATGACGAATCCGAGGAAGAACAGACCCAGGATGACGATCAGCAGGATGCCCAGCATCGCCGCGACGATCCAGGACACGACCGTCGTCACCGGCACCTTGTTCGCGCTCTGGGAGACCTCCTGGGCACGTCGGGCCTGGGTGGTCGTCCACGCCGAGGGCGGCTGTTCCTGATCCGGCTGCCGGATCCGGGCCGGGGCGTACCGCGCGGCTGTCAGCCCGGACGCCGGTCGCACCGAGGTGTCGTAGGCGCGAGGATTGCCGTAGTCGACGTAGCGGGGCTGGGACGGGCCCGACGGGGAGCCGCCTGCGGACCCCGCGCCGGGGCGCGGGCGCCCGTTGGGCATGTACTGGCCACTGGGCGGCTGCTGCGGCGGGTGGGACATGATGGCCTCGGTTTCGTCGGCAGAGGGACGGGAGCGCAGGGACGGTCGAGCGCCCCGGGACGTCGTCGGTGTCTGGTCCCCCACACGACAGGGCGATCGGCTGCCTGCGATGCTACAGGTGCCGATCCCCATCCTCGCCGATGACGAGACCCGAGCGGAGCCGATTGTGGACAGAACCCAACCTTGAGCGGAATAGACTCAACCTTGGCGTCGTTGCACTGGTCGCAGGACCGCCCGCGGGGCCACTGACAGACCGCCGCGGGCCGCGCGCAGCGATCGCGGAACCACAGCGATCCTGCGGGCACGCCGCACAGAGATCGAGCAACCACACGGACCGGCCGATCACACCGACCGCACGGTCCAGGCAGGAGAGGAAGCGCCGTGGAGTTCCAGTTCACCACTCGTTCGCAGGAGGCCGTCACCGCGGCCGCGGAGAAGGCAGTCGAGCTCGGCAACCCCCAGATCAGCTCTCTGCACCTCTTGTGGGCGCTGGCACTCCAGAGCGATGGCATCGGCGCGGCGGCCCTCACGGAAGCCGGCGCGGATCCCCGCGACGTGGCTCGGCGTGCCGAGGAGGCCATCGGTGCGCTGCCACGGGTCAGCGGCAGCGGCGCGCATCCGACCTTCGTCGGCGACGGCTTCGACGCCCTGGAGGCGGCGCGGCACGAGGCCGATGCCCAGCAGCGGACCTATCTGTCCACCGAGCACCTGATGATCGGCATCGCGCTCGGCTCGGACGAGGCCGCTCGCCTGCTGGCCGCCGCCGGCGCGACGCCGGCGGCCCTTCGCGATGCCGTGACCCGACTCTCACCAGGAGATGAGCGCATGACACAGATGGACACCCAGAACCCCGAGGGCACCTTCCAGAGTCTCGAGAAGTTCGGCATCGACCTCACCGAGCAGGCCCGCGAGGGCCGGCTGGACCCGGTGATCGGCCGTGACGCCGAGATCCGCCGCGTGGTCCAGGTGCTCTCGCGGCGCACCAAGAACAACCCCGTGCTGATCGGCGAACCGGGCGTCGGCAAGACGGCCGTGGTCGAGGGACTCGCTCAGCGCATCGTCGCCGGTGACGTCCCGGATTCGCTGCGGGACAAGAAGCTCGTCGCCCTGGACCTGTCCTCGATGGTCGCCGGGTCGAAGTACCGCGGCGAGTTCGAGGAGCGCATGAAGGCCGTGCTCGATGAGATCCGCACCAGCAACGGCCAGATCATCACCTTCATCGACGAGCTGCACACCGTGGTGGGTGCGGGCGGCACGGGCGACGGCTCGATGGACGCCGGCAACATGCTCAAGCCCATGCTGGCCCGCGGTGAACTGCGCATGGTCGGCGCCACCACCCTGGACGAGTATCGCGAGAACATCGAGAAGGACCCGGCCCTCGAGCGCCGCTTCCAGCAGGTCATCGTCGGCGAGCCCAGCGTCGAGGACACCATCACCATCCTGCGGGGGCTCAAGGACAAGTACGAGGCCCACCACAAGGTCTCGATCACCGATGCGGCCCTGGTGGCCGCGGCGACGCTCTCGGACCGCTACATCTCGGGCCGGCAGCTGCCGGACAAGGCGATCGATCTGGTCGACGAAGCCGCGTCCCGCCAGCGCATGGAACTGGACTCCTCGCCGGAGGAGCTGGACATCCTGCGCCGGCAGGTGGACCGGTTGAAGATGGAGGAGCTCGCACTGGATGGCAGCGACGATCCCGGCAGCATCGCCCAGCTCGAATCGGTCCGCGCGCAGCTGGCCGACCGCACCGAGCAGATGACGGCGCTGTCGGCGCGCTGGGACCGGGAGAAGGCCGGGCTGAACCTGGTCGGTGACCTCAAGGCGCGACTGGAGCAGCTGCGGATGCAGGCCGATCGTGCCCAGCGCGAGGGCGACCTGACCGCCGCCTCCAAGATCCTCTACGGCGACATCCCGGAGGTGAAGTCGCAGCTGGTCGAGGCCGAGGAGAAGGAGGCCGAGGGCGTCGGTGAGGACGATCGCCCCCTGGTCGCCGACCACGTCGGTCCCGATGACATCGCCGATGTCGTGGGCAGCTGGACCGGGATCCCCGCGGGGCGCCTGCTGGAGGCGGAGAGCCAGAAGCTGCTGGAGATGGAGGAGCTGATCGGTCAGCGCCTGATCGGCCAGCACCGCGCCGTCGCCGAGGTCTCCGACGCCGTGCGCCGGGCCCGTGCCGGGATCGCTGATCCGAACCGTCCCACCGGCTCGTTCCTGTTCCTGGGGCCGACGGGCGTGGGCAAGACCGAGCTGGCCAAGTCCCTGGCCGACTTCCTCTTCGACGACGAGCGGGCGATGATTCGCCTGGACATGTCGGAGTACGGGGAGAAGCACACGGTCTCGCGCCTGGTCGGTGCCCCTCCCGGGTACGTCGGCTACGACGAGGGCGGTCAGCTCACCGAGGCCGTGCGGCGCCGCCCCTACTCGGTGGTGCTGCTCGATGAGATCGAGAAGGCGCACCCCGACGTGTTCGACATCCTGCTGCAGGTGCTCGATGACGGTCGCCTGACCGACGGGCAGGGCAGGACCGTGGACTTCCGCTCCACGATCCTGATCCTCACCTCGAACCTGGGCGCCCACTTCCTGCAGGATCCCGTGCTGAGCGAGCGCGAGAAGCACGAACAGGTGATGCAGGTGGTCAGGGGATCGTTCAAGCCCGAGTTCCTCAACCGCCTCGACGACGTCGTGATCTTCGATGCGCTCTCCCGCGAGCAGCTCTCGCGGATCGTGGACCTCCAGGTCCGGGAGGTCGCGGCACGGCTCGAGGATCGCCGGATCGGCCTGGAGGTGGACGAACCGGCCACGCAGTGGCTGGCCGAGACGGGCTTCGATCCGATGTACGGGGCGCGCCCGCTGAAGCGGCTGGTCCAGAAGGAGATCGGTGACGCCCTGGCGCGTCTCATCCTCAGGGGCGAGGTCCACGACGGCGACCATGTCGGCGTCGGCGTCAGCGAGGAGGGACACTCCCTGGAGCTGACCGTCATCGCCCCGGACGAGGCCGACGGCAGCGAGCGGGACGAGGCCGCGGCCGCGGTGAGCTGATCGCTGGAGCGGGGCGCATTCCGAGGTGCCGGGATGCGCCCCTCGCGCGCGGCCGGCCGGTCGAGAGACGCGCGGCTCACGCCTCAGCCCGCCGGCTGGGGCTGCGGATCCCACGGCAGGGGCGCTACCGCGCGGCGGAGGTCGTACCAGGTCTCGGCATCGGTGGCCTCGTCCCATGCCTGCGAAGCGGGCTCCAGGGTCTCCCGCCCGGCGTCCTGGCCCTCCCGAATTCGCGAGGCCGCCTCCGGGCTGACCGGCTCGATGATGTCCGCAGCGTGACCGATGCTGCTGTCGACCGCATCGTTCAGCGCCGGCACCGGGGTGGCCGTGACGATGCCGGCCACGCCCGCGAAGTGGCGATACATACCGCGCTCGCCGGCTCGGGCCGCGGCGGCGGGATCACCGTCGCCGATGGCGTCGACGACTTCGCGAGTGGTCTGGTCCGCATTCGCCACGGGGTGCTCCACGCCGCCGGTCACCTGGCCCATCACGGAGTTCTCGCCCACGGCGACGCCTGAGATCTCGTGCGGGATCCGGGCGAGGGAGACAGCCGGAGTGAAGGCACCGAGCCCGTTGTCCTCGAGCGTGCTCTCGGCGAGATCGAGCCCGTCCCCGACGGTGCTGTGGAGGTCCATGAGAGCCTGGGCCCCGGCGCTCCACTTGGTCATCTTGAAGGCTCCGCGGCGCACCTCCTCGGCCCGCTCGAGCCGTTCCGGAGCCAGATCGAACTCCTCACCCTCGGGCAAGGAGTCGCGGCTCGTGCGGAGCTGTTCCGGCTCCCGAGCCATGGGCCCTCCGATCGGGGACCAGCTGCCCGGACCTCCGGTGACGACGGGCGGGAGGGGCGCGCCGAGCACCGGAACGAGCTCGAACGGGTCCTCCGCCTGGAACGGACCGCCGATGGTCGGTCCAAGGCCCTCGTACCACGGTGGTGGCGACAGACGCGGGAACAGCTCGGGGAAGGGCAGTCCGCGACCGCTGCCCCCGTTGCCACCGCTGCCCCCGCTGCCTCCTCCGGGGCCGGCGGGCATCTCCGCGCGCGCCCAGCGCAGCGGGTCGCTGCGATCGGACCGGGCCTCCGACGCGCTCACCTGCTGCGCCGACTCCTCCCGCAGCATCTCGGCCCGGTCGCGGATCGCTGCGCAGACGTCGCCGGCAGTGACGGCGACCGCATCGACCTGGCCCCGATGGGAGTCGGCGTCCGGCCCGGCCCACGCGACCGTGACGGAGGTCGTGCGCAGGAGTTCGATGAGCTCGATGATTCTCTTGGCGCTCTCGACGAGCTTCTCGGCCAGCTCGTCCAAGGTCTCGGGGTCGCATCCGCAGAAGATGTTCATGGACCGACCGTAGGCAGCCGAACGACTCGTCGACCGCCGCGCGGTCTCCATTGTGGACGCAGCCGCGTTGGGGAGGAACGATCCCGGCCGAGTGATCAGCCCGGCCGGGACGACCTTCTCAGACCACGATGTTCACGATCTTCGGCGCCCGCACGATGACCTTGCGGATCGGCCGGCCGGCGATGACCTCCTGGACCCGGTCCTCGGCCATGACCAGCGCCTCGAGGTCGGACTCGGAGATCTCCGGGTCCACCTCGAGCTTGTGGCGCACCTTGCCGCCGACCTGGACCACGCACGTGATCGCGTCGGCCTTGACCAGCTCCGGGTCCGCCACCGGGTACGGTGCCCGCGAGATGGTGCCCTCGTGGCCGAGGCGAGCCCACAGCTCCTCGGCCAGGTGGGGGGCCAAGGGGGCGACCATCAGCACCAGCGGTTCGACGGCCTCTCGGGGTGTGGCCCCCGTACCGGTCAGGCCCTTCGTGAGGTGGTTGACCAGCTCGATCAGCTTCGCGACCGCGGTATTGAAGTGCATCTGGGCCATGTCGCGGCTGACCCCGTCGATGGTGCGGTGGACGGCCTTGCGGGTGGGCAGGTCGGCCGGCTCCTCGGAGACGGTCAGTGCTCCGGTCTCCTCGTCGACCATGAGCCGCCACAGGCGCTGCAGGAATCGGTGCGAGCCGACCACCGCGCGCGTCTCCCACGGCCGAGAGAGGTCCAGCGGGCCCATCGACATCTCGTACACCCGCAGCGTGTCGGCGCCGTAGTCGCGATACATGTCGTCCGGCGCCACCGCGTTCTTCAGCGACTTGCCCATCTTCCCGTACTCCTGGGTGACGGGCTCGCCCTGATAGGTGAAGGTGCCGTCCTCCTCGGCGACGACCTCCTCGGCCGGGACGTACACGCCTCGGGAATCGGTGTAGGCGTAGGCCTGGATGTAGCCCTGGTTGAACAGCCGGTGGTAGGGCTCCTGGCTGGAGACGACGCCGCGGTCGAACAGCACCTTGTGCCAGAAGCGCGCGTAGAGCAGGTGGAGCACCGCGTGCTCCTGCCCGCCGACGTAGAGGTCCACGCCGCCGACCTCGCCCTCCGCGCGGGGGCCCAGCCAGTACTCCTCGTTCTCGCGGCGCACCAGGGACTCGTCCTCGGTGGGGTCGATGTAGCGCAGGTGATACCAGGACGAGCCGGCCCACTGCGGCATCGTGTTGGTCTCGCGCAGGTAGCGCTTGGGGCCCTCGCCGAGGTCCAGCTCGACCTCGGCCCAGTCCCTGGCGCGGGACAGCGGGGTCTGCGGCTCGGTGTCGCCGTCGTGGGGATCGAAGGTCTTGGGGGAGAAGTCCGCGACCTCGGGCAGGTCCACGGGCAGCATGGAATCCGGCAGCGGGATCGGCACGTCCGGATGGTCCGGGTCGTAGACCACCGGGAACGGCTCGCCCCAGTAGCGCTGGCGCGAGAACAGCCAGTCCCGCAGACGGTAGGTGGTACGCGCGGTGCCGAAGCCCTTCTCGGCGGCGAACGCGGTGGCGCGTTCGGCGGCCTCGGCGGGGGAGAGGCCGTTGAGGTCCAGCTCCGCACTGGCGGAGTTGATCTTCTCGCCGTCCCCGGTCCAGGCCCCGCCCTCGAAATCGGCGGGCGGCCGCACGGTACGGATGACGGGCAGCTCGAACGTGGCCGCGAAATCGAAGTCGCGCTCGTCCTCGGCGGGAACGGCCATGATGGCACCGGTCCCGTATCCGGTCAGCACGTAGTCGGCAGTGAACACCGGCAGTTCGCGCCCGTCCAGCGGGTTGGTGGCGGTCAGGCCCGTGAACACGCCCGTCTTCTCGCGGTTCTCGGCGGTGCGCTCCTCCTCGCCGAGGGCAGCGGCTCGTGCGCGGTACGACTCGACGGCCTCGCGCGGCGTCGCGGCCTCGCCCTTCCAGGCCTCGGGGATGCCCTCGGGCCACTGCGCCGGGAGGGCCGAGGAATCCTCCAGCAGCGAATGCTCGGGGGAGAGGACGCAGAAGGTGGCGCCGAAGAGGGTGTCGGCCCGCGTGGTGAAGACGTCGAACGTCGGGTCCTCGTGGCCTGTCAGCCCTGCCACCGGGAACGTGATCTGCGCGCCCTGGCTGCGACCGATCCAGTTGCGCTGCATGGTACGGATCGACTCGGGCCAGTCGACCCGCTCCAGGTCGTCCAGCAGACGGTCGGCGTAGGCGGTGATGCGCATGTTCCACTGGCGCAGGCGGCGACGGAACACCGGGAAGTTGCCCCGCTCGGAGCGGCCCTCGGCGGTGACCTCCTCATTGGCCAGCACGGTGCCCAGGCCGGGGCACCAGTTCACCGGCGTCTCGGAGATGTAGGCCAGCCGGAAGGCGTGGGCCAGCTCATCGATCTCCGCGTCGCTCGCGGCGGTGACGTCGGCAGTGCTGCGACCGATCCAGGCGGCGGGCAGTTCGATGTCCTGACGCTCGGCGAGGGCGAACGGGTCCACGGTGCCGGCTCGCAGCTCGTCGCGCAGCTCCGCGATCGGGCGCGCCTTCCCGGTGATGCCGTCCACGTTCGGGGACTCGGGGTCGTACCAGGAGTCGAAGATGCGCAGGAAGATCCACTGCGTCCACTTCACGAACTCGGGGTCGGTGGTGGCCAGCGAGCGCCGCGGGTCGTGGGACAGCCCCAGCCGGTGCAGCTGACGACGCATGTTCGCCACGTTCGCCTCGGTGGTGGTGCGCGGGTGCGTGCCGGTCTGGACCGCGTACTGCTCGGCGGGCAGGCCGAACGCGTCGTACCCCATCGTGTACAGCACGTTCTTGCCGAGCATTCGCTGATGCCGCGCGGTCACGTCGGTCGCGATGTACCCCAGCGGGTGCCCCACGTGCAGCCCCGACCCCGAGGGGTAGGGGAACATGTCCATGATGTAGAGCTTCTCCGCCGACCCCGCGGAGGCGGCCTGGTCGAGCGAGGCGGCCTCGCCGCGCAGCGCGCCGACGGGATTGTCGGCATGGAACGTGCCGTCCTCGTCCCAGCGCTGCTGCCAGCGCTCCTCGATCTCGTCCGCCACCGCGGCGGTGTAACGGTACGGGGCCTCGCTCATGGGGAACTTCCTTCGGAATCGAAGCGGCCGATGCCGCCGGGCGTCTCGTGACATGAAAAAACCCCCGCGCAGGCGAGGGTTGCCGCGTCGGTGCCCGCGCCGCGGGACCGATCCGCCGCGCGGGCGGTGGCCTGGGCAGGCGTTCTCCGACGCGGCTATCTAAGCAGCAGACGTTGAGCCACGTGGACAGTCTACGACCTCCGCACCTCGGCTGCATCGCCGATGCCGCCGCACCGCCGGGTCGGCCTCGGGCGTCGGCCTCGGACCGCAGAAGCCGAGAGGCTCAGCCGAGCAGCTCGAGCTGTGCCAGGGCGAGTGCGCGCCGCTGCGGGAATCCGGTGAAGGTCCAGCGGTAGTGGCGATACGCGCCTGCTTCACTCAGCGAGAACGGTCGCGTCTGCCGGTCCCACCGGAACTCCTCGTGCTCCCTGCTGTCCAGCAGCGTCCAGTGATGCCCGTCGGTGGATCCGTGCAGCTGCCAGCTCGTCGGGGACTCCTGGACGGCGGACGAGGTGAGGGTGTACATCTGCGCGGCGGCTTTCCGCCCCTCGGGGAAGCTCCACGTGACGACGGGGTGCTGGCCAGGAAGGTTCGCGGTGGTCTCCGAGGTGTCGTCGAACAGCGCCTCCGCGGCTCCATCGGTACGGGCCTCGTCGGCGCCGACCTCGTCGGAACCGGCCTCGTCGGAACCGGCCCGGTCGAGCGCGGCGTGGCCTCCGAGATCGCCGGTCAGGTCCCGCAGCGGGTGCGGGAGCTCATCATCCTCGGTCAGTGACGGCGGAGCGGAGGCCGGATCCGTGCCCCACCCGGAGGGCTCCGGACCCATGTCGAACTCGATCTCCGCGCCGCCTGCGAGCAGCTCGCGGGTGATCCAGGTCCTCTCGTACGGCTGCCCGTTGACCCTGACTCCCTGGACGTAGCAGTTGCGCAGGCTGGTGCGCGGAGCCCGGACCGTGATCGGCCGCCCACCGTGCGGGCGGATCGTCACGGAACGGAACAACGGGGAGCCGAGGACGAAGGTGGCGGTCCCCACCTGCAACGGGTACAGGCCCAGCGCGCTGAGCACGAACCAGGCGGAGGTCGAGCCGGTGTCCTCGTCACCCGGGTAGCCCTGTCCGATGTCGCTGCCGGCGAACTGACGTGCCAGGGCGGTGCGCACGATCCGATGAGCGGCCCAGGGCCTGCCCGCGAAGTAATACATGTACGGGATGTGGAACCCCGGCTGATTGCTCAGTCCCCACTGCCCGGCCTGGATCCCGGCGGCCTCGCGCACCTCATGGATCACCGCACCGTAGGAGCCGGGATGGCTCGCGCGTTCCGGGATGGCGAAGAAGTCGTCCAGCTTGGCGGCGAGGCCCTCGGCGCCCCCGTACAGGTTCGCCAGGCCCCGGCCGTCGTGCGGCACGCTGAAGGCCATGCCCCAGCCGTTGGTCTCGGTGTAGTCGAAGCCCCACTCCCGCGGCTCGTAGTCCTGGGGCCGGACGCGGCGGCCGCCGTCGGCGTGGCGGCCCTGGAAGAAGCCGGTCGCCGGATCGAACAGATGCACGTAGTTGCGGGCACGGCTGAGCAGATACCGGTGCTCCTCGGCGTAGCGCGGCAACCCGGTGGCCTCGTGCAGGGATCGTGCCATGGCAGCGATCGCGAAATCGCCCAGGTAGTTCTCGAGGGCGTCGGCCAGGCTCTCGTCGGGTGTGCCCCCGGGACGGGCGGGCCCGGCCGACAGCGGGGTGTACCCCAGGAAGATGCCGCGCTCGAGCCCGGGGCGTCCGGCCCCGCGCCGGTCCGAGACCACGGTGGCGTGCTTGATCAGGACGTCGTAGGCGGCCTTGACATCGAAGTTCCGCACGCCCTGGGCGTGGATCTCGGCGAAGGAGGCGTCGCTGCAGCTGCCCACCATCCCGGTGGGGAACCAGCCGGCCTCCGCGAACTGGGCCAGGACGCCTTGGACCAGCTCTCCGGTCCGCTGCGGGGAGAACAGCGCGAGGGCGGGCCACGTCGTGCGGTAGGTATCCCAGAAGCCGCTGCTGCGGTACAGCGTGCCGTCGACGACCTGGGCTCCGGTCACGGAGTCGGTGCCCTCGCCCGCAGCGGGAAGGAACGGGCTGGCGTGCCGCAGCCGTGGTCGCTCAGAGGTGGCGACGTTCTCGTGGGCGGAGTTCTGGTAGAGGCTCATCCGGTACAGGCTCGAGTACAGCGTGACCAGCTGGTCCGTGCTTGCTCCCTCGACATCCGAGATCACCCCGAGCACCTCGTCCCAGGCACGGCGGGCGCGGTCGCGGATCTCGTCGAACGTGGCGGACTCGGGGATCTCGAGGTCGAGGTTGTGCTCGGCCTGATCGATGCTGATGCGGGAGGTCGCGATGCGCATCGAGACCTCCCGGTGCGCGGACGTCTCGAACCTCACGTATCCGGTGCGTCGACCTGTCTGGAGAGTGCCGGCCCGGACGACGGGACGATCGAACCGGGCGAGGAGGAACATCCGGTCACGGTCCTGGCCCATCGCGCCGACCAGCGCATTGCGGTCCGGATCCCAGTGCGCACCGCCGGAGCTGCCGGTGATGTTGTCGAAGATCAGCTGTCCGGTCCCGGAGGGGAAGGTGAAGCGCAGCATCGCGGCATGGTCGGCGGGCGTGATCTCCGCTCGCACTCCGCTGCGGAAGGAGACGGAGTAGTGGTGGGGCCGCGCGATCTCGTCCTCGTGGTCGAAGGCGAGAGCACGCTCACGGCGGTCGGGATTCGGGAGTCCCGGATCGGTCGTGGGCATGACCTGGAACGTGTGGCGGTCGCCGCCCCATGGGTAGGACTGATGGCTCAGGGCGAGAGCCTCGAGCGCGGGGAGGTTGTCGGCGTCGTTCTGCTGCTGGTAGTGGTACAGCCACCTCGAGGAGCTCGCATCGGTCACCGGGGCCCAGAAGTTGAAGCCGTGGGGGAGGGCCACGGCGGGCAGGGTGTTTCCCCGGGAGTAGGCAGGGCTCGAATTCGTCCCGCGACGGATGTCCACCAGGTCGGCGGGATGCTCGAGGTCGACCGATCGGGTCTCGGTCACCACGGCGATGTCATCGACCCAGCCGGCGAAGGTGCCCTCATCGCCGTCGCGCTCGTAGTCCAGGCCGATCGCCGTGATGGTCCTGCCCTCGGCGACCGCTCCGATGTCCGCGCCGACCGAATTCCAGTGCCCGGCGAACAGCACCCCGCTCTCGCCGTGCCCGCGTGCACTGAGCTCGAAGCCGTGGTCGTCCACGGCACCGAGGTCCCGTAGGTGGGATCCGTCGGAGAACTCGAGATCGAGCGCCACGTGCGCCCCGGGCGCGGGCAGGGCGGTGCCGTCGGAGACGTCGCGGGGGAAGATCTTGTAGGAGAGCCGGGTGTGCCGGGTGACGGGGATGCGCACGGGCAGCACGATGTTGTACGAGTGCGCCCTGCCGGGGCGGGCGTGGTACCCGCGGTAGGCGAGGCATTCCCTCCCGGTGATACCGACGTGGCGCTTGACGCTGTATCCACTGTCGGGCCCGCCCTCGACCCACGTCGCCATGCCCGTCGGCGGGCCGTTCGCGCTGCGGAGCACGCCCGCGCACTCCGGGGCGGAATCCTGCTCCGGCTGAGGCTCACCGGGGGCGAAAGCGGTGCGGAAATCCTGGTCGGCCGGTGACCTCACGAAGTCTCCTGGATCGGGGTCGGCATGTGCCATGGGTGATGGGGAGGTCCCGGTGGGGCAGGGCCGGCTGCGACGCGCAGCCGGCCCTGCCCCGGTGCCCGGACCCGGGGCGCTCAGGCGTCGAAGCTCTGCGCGTCGTCCGCGGTGAAGTTCGGGTCCGGCTCGCCGTAGCCTTCGGGCAGGCGCACCGGGCAGAACTGCTGCATCGTCGGATTCACGTAGTCCTGGGCGATGCGGACGGCCTCTTCGGGGGTCTTCGACTGCTGATTGAGGCTGTCCTGCATGGTGAACATCGCGTCCCACACCTTGGTGCCCACCGGCAGCGGGAGCCGCGAGGTGGCGTAGGGCATCTGGTCGACGAAGAACTGGATCTCAGGATCGAACGCCTCCGGGTCCTTCGCCGCCTTGATGTTCGTCGGGATCTTCTTGATGCCGGGCATGTAGATCTTCTGACCCTCGTAGCCGGTGTAGAAGGTCATGAGCTTCCACGCGGCCTCCGACATGCTCGAGCCCTTCGGCATCACGAAGGCGAAGCCGCCGGCCCAGTTGAACGGTTCCCCGCCTTCTCGCGCCG
The DNA here is from genome assembly GCF_059391765.1 of Brachybacterium sp. SYSU DS0246. Taxonomy (NCBI): domain Bacteria; kingdom Bacillati; phylum Actinomycetota; class Actinomycetes; order Micrococcales; family Dermabacteraceae; genus Brachybacterium; species Brachybacterium sp. SYSU DS0246. The sequence goes on from NZ_JBZXYT010000017.1 coordinate 65,550, forward strand.
TCGGGAGATGAGTGAGCCCGTAGCGCATGTCCGGCTTGTACTTCAGCAGGCTGCCGACGGAGTCCGGGACGCTGATCTGGAACAGCTGCCGCCCGGAGAAGAAGGACGTCTGGCTGGGCGGCGCGTTCGGCGGCTGATAGGTGGCCTTGAACGCGTCCACCCGCGGGAAGTCGAGCCGCTTGACCCACTCCGAGTACGTCCGGGCCACGCCGAGCATGTCCTCGGAATTCAGCATCATGTTGCAGGAGTCGTCGTCGAACATCTGCACGTCGTACGCGTAGGCCCACATCAGCAGCGACCCCTGATCGTCCCAGGGGATCCAGGTGAGCTTCTCGTAGGTGCCGCGCTCGTCCTGGACGTTGAACGAGTCGTTGATATCCCACATCTGATCGATGGTCATGGGCCCGTTGGCCGGGTCCAGCAGCGCCGGGTCGATCCCGGCCTCGTCGGCGAGGTCCTTGTTGTAGAACAGCGCCCGGGTGTCCGTGTCCAGGGGCAACCCGTACCACTGGCCGTCGTAGTACAGCTCGTCGGTGGCGAACTTGACCCAGCCCGACATGTACTCTTCCGGGCTGACTCCTTCGTACTCCTCGATGAGATCGTTGATCGGCTCCAGCAGCCCCAGGGACGCGAACTGGGCACCGTTGAAGCGGTCCATCCAGTACAGGTCCGGTCCGGTGCGGCCGCGGACTGCGGTGATCACCGGCGAGTTGTCCCCCGATCCGTTGCTCGGGGCGGGCGAGATCGTGACCTTGATGTCGGGGTTCTGCTCTGTGAAGGCCTCGATCACATTGGTCTCGTACTCCTCGAACGCAGCGATCGCGCCCCAGACGCGCACATGGTTCGGATCGCGGTCCTCGCCGACGGGGCGGCTGGCGCAGCCGACGATCGATCCGCCCGCGATGGTCACGCTCGCCCCTGCGCCGAGGGCGCGCAGCAGAGTTCTGCGATTGATCACTTGAAACCTCCGAGGGTGATTCCGCTGATGAAGTAGCGCTGGAAGATGAAGAACAGGATCACCAGCGGCAGCAGCACCAGGAAGGATGCCGCCATCAGCAGGTTGAACTGGATGTCCTGGGCGTTGACGGTGCGGAAGACCTGCATACCGATGGAGAGCGTCTGCTTGTCCTCGTCCTGCAGGTAGATCAGCGGGCCCATGAAGTCGTTCCACGTGCCGACGGCCGAGAAGATCGCGATCACGGTGACCGCCGGGCGCGCGGTGGGGAACACGATCCGCCAGGCGATCGACCATTCGCTGGCCCCGTCCACCCGCGCGGCGTCCATCATGTCGCGCGGGGTCTGGAGCATGAACTGCCGCAGCAGGAAGGTGAAGAACCCACCGGCGAACATCGCCGGAAGGATCAGCGGCACCCACGTGTTCACGAACCCCAGCGCGGCCCACATGTCGAACATGGGGATCAGGGTCACCGGCAGCGGGAGGAACAGCGTCGCCAGCACGACGAAGAACACGCGATTGCGGCCGGGCCAGTCGATGCAGGCGAAGCCGTAGGCGACGATGAAGTTCGAGACCACGCTGAGCACCACGACGCTGATCGTGATGATCGCGGAGTTGCGGAAGAACAGCCAGAACGGCATCACGGTGACGGCGTCGGCGAAATTCTCCCAGCGGATGTCCTGGGGGAAGAGGGTGGGTGGGAACTGGGCGAGTTCCTCGGGCGACTTCAGTGCCGAGATGATCATCCAGTACAGCGGCAGCGAGAAGAGCGCCAGGACCAGCAGCATCACAAGTCGGGAGATCCATGCGCTGGCCGGGCTCTGGCGCGAGCCATCAGGGTTTCGTCCGTACTCCGACCGGGGCTTGAGCTTGGGAGCATTGCCGAGATTGCGGGTGCTCGTATTCACGGTGTCGATAGCCATGTGCTTCTCCTCTTCCTCAGCCGGCCGAGACGTCGTAGTTCACGAACCGGCGGGAGAGCCAGTAGATGAGTCCCGCCAGGAGCATCCCGAACAGGAACAGCAGCACCGCCAGCGCCGAGGCGAAACCGAGCTGCCCGTACGAGAAGGCGTTGCGGTAGAGGTACAGCATGTAGAACAGCGTCGAGTTGTCGGGACCGCCATTGGTCATGATGTATGCCTCGGTGAAGACCATCATCGCGCCGGAGACCCCCGTGATCAGATTGAAGAGGATCGTCGGGGTCAGCAGCGGAATCGTGATCGACAGGAACTGGCGGAAACGGCTGGCGCCGTCGATGCGCGCCGCCTCGTAGAGGGTCTCGGGAATGTTTCGCAGACCTGCGAGATAGATCAGCGCGGCGTTGCCTGCCCCCAGCTGCGCCATGAGGATGATGACCAGCTTGGCGAGGCTGGGTTCCCCCAGGAGATTCGTGTCCGGCATCCCGAAGAGCCCCAGGAAGCGGTTGACGATGCCGTACTGGGGATTGACGAAGACGATGAAGATGAACGACATCGCGAACATCGGGATCAGCGAGGGCAGATACAGAAGGGTGCGGTAGACCGCGACCTCCCGCACGTTGCGGTTCATCGCCAGGGCCAGCAGCAGCGCGACCACCATGCCCAGCGGCACTGCGATGAACATGTAGTAGGCGGTGTTGCCCACGGCGGTGTGGACCATCGGATCCAGCGCAGCGGCGATGTAGTTCTGCAGCCCGATGAACGTCGGGGACTTCATGCCGGAGTACTGGGTGAGGCTGATCGCGAAGGAGTAGACCAACGGGTAGATCACGAACACGCTGACCCCGATGATCCAGGGGGAGATGAACAGCAATCCTGTGCGCAGGTTGCGTTTCTCCCGTTGTGTCAGCTTCCGCTTGGACGGTGTCTCGCCCGTCGCGCCGGCCCGGACCGGTGGCCCGCTGTGCGCCGTGAGGTCAGCAGAGGGGCCCGCCCCTGCGGCACCGGTGCCGGGGGCCCCTGCTGCGACGGCATTGCTCGCGCTCATCGCTCTCCCTTCGGATATTCGCCGCACCTCCATCGGTGCGGTGATACGCACCGCACCTGCAGCGATGCGGCGACATTCGCCGCGCCGTCGTCGGCGCGGCGACCGGGGAACGGCAGGCATCGGTGCCTTCGCGGTCACACTGGGAGGAGGGACCACGTCGTTCCTGTGAGGTAGGTTACTCACACCGATGGACTAATGCAACGGCATCCACGTGGGAGCGTGAGAGATGCCGGGGAGGAGCATCATGCGCGGGTCGTCGATGTCCGATATCGGAGAGTTCAACGAGAGGCTGGTGCTGCAGACCATCCGCAGCGCTCCGGACGGGGTGGGGCAGGCGGAGGTGGTGCGGCGCAGCAGGCTCTCCCGCCAGGCCGTCTCGCTGATCACCCGCCGCCTGGTGGCCGAGGGGATGATCGAACAGGCAGGTCGTCGGATCTCCGGGCCCGGCAAGCCGCATACCCTGCTGCGCGTGGTCGCCGACGCCCGCCTGGCCGTCGGGGTGCACCTCGACCCCGCTCACATCAGCGTCGTCGTCTGCGACCTCGCCGCCCGGCCGGTGGCCCGGGCCACCCTCGCTCCGCCGACCGAGGAGCCGGAGGCCGATATCGATCGCATCGCGGCCGCGATCGCCGAGCTGTGCCGTGAGCTCGGTGCGTCCTCGCCGCAGCTGGGCGAGGAGTTGCCGGACCAGCCGATCCGCCGCCGTCTGCTGGGCATCGGGATCGCCGCCCCCGCCGGACTCGACGCCGCCGCCGGGATCCTGCGCAACCCGCCCTGGATGCCGGGTTGGCGCGACGTCCCCGTGGTCGACGCCCTCAGCGCCGTGACCGGCCTGCCGGCGCTCCTGGACAAGGACACCAATGCCGCCCTGACGGGGGAGATCTGGTCGCGTCACCTCGGTGGCTCCGAGACGGTGGTCTACGTGTACGTCGGTCACGGCGTGGGCTCCGCGGTCAGTGCGAACGGCCAGGTCCACCGCGGCGGAAGCACCCAGGCCGGCGAGATCGGGCATCTGCCCACCGGTCGCGCCGACGAGGTGTGCTCCTGTGGACGCCACGGCTGCCTGAGCGTGTACACCGACGCCGACCGGCTGCTCAGCCGTGCCCGGGACGCCGGGATCGAGCTGCCCGACGGGTCGGGCACCACTGCCATGATCGATGCCCTCGCCGCCGCCGCGGACGAGGGGCGGAGCGCAGCGAGGGAGATCATCTCCCTCCATGGCACGGCTCTCGGGGAGGCGCTGACCGTTCTCGCGGGGATCCACGACCCGCAGCGGATCATCATCGGCGGGCCCACCTGGCCCGCGCTGCGGTCCGTCGCCGAGCCGTCCCTCCGCGAGGCCCTCGGGGAATGGGTGGCCGACGGCCGAGCCGTGCTCGAGTGCTCGCACCTCAGCGACGACGTCGGCGCCATCGGTGCGGCGAGCCTGTTCCTGGAGCGGGAGCTCGCGCCCGGGACCGGAGCCTCGGCCTCGGGGCAGGTCGGAGGCGGATCCGGGCTCGCCGTCGCGGCGGCGCGGTGAGGCAGAGACGCCCCCTCGAGGGCGGGCCAGGCCACGGAGTGCGACCGGCCCGGACTCAGACCCCGAGCAGTCCGGAGATCAGCAGCAGCACCAGCACGGTGCCGATGGTGGTGATCAGCACCGTGTCCCGGGCGAGGTTCTCCGCCGCCCGGTAGCGCGCGGCGGCGACGAACACGTTCTGCGCCGTCGGCAGAGCGGCCATGACCACGACCTCGTACAGCGAATGCCCGCTGAGCCCGAACAGCAGACCCACCCCGAGCGCGATCACGGGCATCACCAGCAGCTTGGCGCTCGAGGCGACGGCGATCAGCCCGCGGTAGCCGTCGTCCTTGGCCAGCGGCGTCGAGCCGTGCAGGGACAGGCCGTAGGCCAGCAGCATCGCGGGGATCGCCATGTCGGCCAGCGACTGGACGGGCTCGAGCACCACCGCGGGGACGTCCACCCCGGCCAGGGCGAGCACCATGCCGAGGGCGCCGGCGACGATGACGGGATTGGCGCCGATGGTGCGGGCCACGCCGGCGGGTCCGAGCGACGTCTTCTGCGTGACCTGGTGGAGGACGAAGAGGTACAGCGGGTTGTAGACCGCCTGCTGGAAGAGGATCACCGGCAGCGCGTGGGAGATGTCCCCGAGCACGTAGGCGGCGATCGGGAAGCCCATGTTCGCGCCGTTGACCACGGACCCGCTGATCGCGGTGACCACGAGCTCTGCCCCGCGCCGCTTCGTCAGCAGCCGCACCGCCAGCAGCAGCAGCGCGCCGGTGCTGAGGCCCGCTATCCCGGCGACTGCCATGGGGATCGAGAGGATGTCGCGCACGTCGGACTCCAGGAGGCCGACGAGGACCAGGGCGGGGGAGGCGAGGAAGAACGTGGCGCGGTTGAGCACATAGCGACCGTGCGGGCCCAGCACACCGGTCCGCCCGGTCACCCAGCCCACGCCGATGAGGGACCAGACGATGAAGAATCCGGCCAGGACCCCGCTCACGGCTCGGTGCGGGGCAGTGGCGTCGTCATCTGGCCGATCCTAGAGCGCCGGGACGGCCGGGGCTCGCCGCGTCCGCAGGGCGGGCGGGACGGATGTCGGCGCAGCGGGTCGCTGACAGCCGCTCGCCAGCAGCCGGACACTGCCACCGGCCGGACGGGCAGCCGGTGACGGCGGGCGGACGGCCCGGCAGGGTCAGCGGATGCCGCTGGATTCGCGGCCGGAGATCTGGTCGGGCATCCCCGGGACGGGCTGGGCGGCATCGTCCCCGGTGGCGACGATGCGGTTGCTCTCGTCCACGTGCACCACGTGCGGATGGTGGGCGGAGACCTCGGCCGCCTCGAACTGCCCGTAGGCCATGATGATCACCAGGTCGCCGGGAGAGACCAGATGGGCCGCGGCGCCGTTGATGCCGATCACGCCGCTGCCGCGCTCGCCCTCGATGACATAGGTGGTCAGGCGCTGACCATTGGTGATGTCTGCGATGGTGACCTGTTCGTGCTCGACGAGACCGGCGGCCTCGACGAGATCGGGGTCGATTGTCACCGAGCCCACGTAGTGCAGGTCTGCCTGCGTGACGGTGGCCCGGTGGATCTTCGAGGTCAACAGAGTGCGGTACATCGCCTATAAGTCTTCCACGGACCGCCCGTGCGCGATGATGGTGGGGTCCGTTTCGTCAGGAGGATCACCATGCCCAAGGCCCGTCGCCGCTCCGCCCACAGCTCGGAGCGTTTCGAGGACATGGCCCTGCCCGAGGAGCTGATCGGTGTGCTCGCCGATCAGGGCCTTCAGCGCGCCTTCGAGATCCAGTCCGCCATCCTGCCCGATGCGCTCGCCGGGCGGGACGTGCTGGCCCGCGCGGAGACCGGTTCGGGCAAGACGCTGGCCTTCACCCTCGCCATGACCTCCCGGTTCCGCGGCCGCAAGGTGCACCGCAAGCGTCCCCTCGGAGTCGTGCTGGTGCCCACGCGCGAGCTCGCCGTCCAGGTCGTCGACACCATCCATCCCTACGCCCGTGCGGTCGGGATCAAGGCGCAGCTGGTCGCGGGCGGCATGAACATCGAGAAGCAGGCCGACGCGGTGGCCCGCGGCGTGGAGATCATCGTCGCCACCCCGGGCCGGCTGATCGATCTCGCCGAGCGCGGGGCCCTGCAGCTGGACCTGGTGGAGTCCACTGTCATCGACGAGGCCGACCACATGGCCGATCTGGGCTTCCTGCCCGATGTCGCCGACATCCTCGCCGCCATCCCCATGGGGACCCAGAAGATGCTCTTCTCCGCCACCCTGGACGGGCAGGTGGAGGATCTCGTCGATACGTTCCTGGTCGATCCCGTCAGCCACGAGACCGTCCCGGTCGCCGCGGCCGTGACCACCATGGACCACCACGTGCTGGCCATCGAACCCTCCGCCAAGCGTGCGGTCACCGCATGGCTCGGCGCCCGAGAAGGGCGCACGCTGATGTTCACCCGCACCCAGCTCGGCGCGGAGCGCGTGGCACAGGAGCTGGTCGAGGTCGGCGTCCGCGCCGCGGCTCTGCACGGCAACAAGCAGCAGGGGCTGCGCACCAACGTCCTGGCCGGGTTCCGTCAGGGTGCCTATCCCGTGCTGGTGGCGACAGATGTCGCCGCCCGGGGTCTGCACATCGATGACGTGAGCATGGTCGTCCACGTCGATCCCTCCGCCGACGTCAAGGAGTACGTGCACCGTTCGGGCCGCACCGCCCGAGCCGGGGCCGCAGGGACCGTCGTCACCCTCGCCCTGCCGCACCAGACCCGCTCGACCCGGCGGATCGTCGAGGAGGCGGAGGTCGAGGCCACCTGGGCAGAGGTCGCCGAGGCCGAGGATCCGGCCCTGGAGCAGCTCGGGGCGCGGGCTCCCAGCGGTGAGCCCGCCGAGGACCCCGCGCAGGTGAAGTACAAGGGCGCGCCGCGCAAGCTCGACATCAAGCGCACCAGAGGGGCCGACGCCCGCCGCGCCGAGGAGCGCCGGGCCAATGAGGAACGGCGTGCCTCCTGGGAGGAGGACGAGGAGCCTCCTCGCGGTGGCAAGGGCCGCGGCCGCCAGGGCCAGGGTGCCCGGGGCCAGGGTTCCCGGAGCCAGGGTGCGCGAGGCCGGAGCGGCGGCAAGAGTGCCGGCGGTCGGGCCAGCACCGGTAAGGGCGGCGCTCGCGGCCGTTCCGGTGCGCCGTCCCGCAGTCCCCGCAAACGCGGCAAGCCATGAGCATCAGCACCTTCGACCTGTTCAAGATCGGGATCGGGCCTTCGAGCTCGCACACCGTCGGCCCGATGCGCGCGGCGGCGCAGTTCGCCCGCGAGACCCTCCAGGACCCGGTGATCGCGCCGCACGTCGCGGACGTCGCGGTCCACCTCTACGGCTCCCTCGCCGCCACCGGCGTCGGCCACGGCACGCTGGACGCCGTGGTGATGGGTCTCGAGGGCGCAGATCCCGAGACGGTGGACCCGATCGCCGGGCGCAAACGGGTGGCCCACATCGAGGCGGGCGGCGGCTTGCTGCTGGATGGGACGCTGCCGGTCAGCCTGCGTCCCTCCTCGATCCAGCTGCATCCGCTCACTGTGCTTCCGCAGCACTCCAACGGCATGGTCTTCATCGCCCTGGACGCGCTCGGCGAGGAGCTGGTGCGCCGGCCGATGTTCTCCGTCGGCGGCGGGTTCGTCGTCGAGGAGGCCGACATGGAGCAGTCCATCGCCGAGGTCGCCGCCGAGGGCGAGGGCACGGCGGTCTTCACCACCGGCGACGAGCTGCTGCGCGTGTGCGAGGACCGCGGCATCTCCGTGTCCGAGGCGATGCTGCTGCGAGAGCGGCAGTGGCGCGGCGACGAGGAGATCCGCGCCGGAATCCTGGCGATCTGGCACGCCATGGAGGAGAGCATCCAGCGCGGCACACGCACCGGCGGCACCCTGCCCGGCGGGCTCGACGTCAAGCGCCGCGCAGCCTCCTGGTACGACTCCCTCAGCGCCGAGGACCCCACGCGGCTGCCGATGAATGCCTTCGAGTGGGTCTCCCTGGCCGCGCTCGCCGTGAACGAGGAGAACGCCGCGGGCGGACGTGTGGTCACCGCCCCGACCAACGGCGCCGCCGGCATCATCCCGGCAGTGCTGTTCTTCGCCACCACCTACATCGAGGGCGTCGATCCCGACGAGGTCGCGGTGCGGTTCCTGCTGACCGCGGGCGCGATCGGCTCGCTGTACAAGGAGCACGCCTCGATCTCCGGCGCCGAGGTCGGGTGCCAGGGCGAGGTCGGCTCGGCCTGCTCGATGGCTGCGGCCGCCCTGTGCGAGGCGATGGGCGGCAAGCCCGCCCAGGTCGAGAACGCCGCCGAGATCGCCATGGAGCACAATCTCGGGCTCACCTGCGACCCCGTCGGCGGACTGGTGCAGGTCCCCTGCATCGAGCGCAATGCGATGGCCGCGGTCAAGGCGATCACCGCAGCGCGATTCGCGCTGCGCGGGACCGGGGAGCACTTCGTCTCGCTGGACACCGTCATCGAGACCATGCGCCGCACGGGCAAGGACATGAGCGAGCGCTACAAGGAGACCGCGATGGGCGGGCTCGCGGTCACCGCAGTCCCGGTCAGCGTCCCGGACTGCTGAGGCTCGCCTCCTCACGCCTGAACATCACCACACGCGCCTGCTGAAGCGTGCGCGGGAACTCAGCGTCGCATCGCCGTGAGGTCTGGGCGAGGGGCTCACGAGGCCTCGACAGCAGATCCCTTGACCGTCGGACTTAGGATGCTAGCATCATGTCAAGCGAGGACTACTCGTACCTGGTTCCGATCGCCACGCCACGCAAGGAGAGCCGCATGGATCGTCATATCTACAGCCCGGACATCGGGGCGCACCGCATGGTGTTCCCAGTGCGTGTCGCCGCCGATCCCACGATGCTCGTCCCCTCCACGAATCCATGGAATCCGGGGGTCCAGGGCGGGGCCCGAGGCTCCGACCGAACCCGGCCAGGAATGCTGGATTCTTGACATGGCAGAGAGTTCGAAGCCGCCCGCGTCCAGCCCCAAAGTCCAGTTCAACGTGTATCTGCCCAAGGCACTCGTGGTGGCGGTCAAGCATCGCGCGATCGACGAGTCGACCAGTCTCAGTGCCCTCGTGGAGCGAGCACTCACGCAGTACCTCTCCGAATCCGATTCTCCCGAATCCCCGCGCGACGACGCCTGAGGAGGCAGTCATGATCGACCACCACCCGGACACTCAGCAGAGCCCGCCCCCGGAGGGCCATCGAGCCCCGTTCACGGTCTTCCCTCTGCGCTTCACCGACGATCCCCGCGCCATGATCGATTTCCTGCGCACCCTCGGCATGTCACCCGCAATCACGGCGGGCGACGCGGACTTCGGCGACCTGGTGGCGGGCGCCGGACGGGTGATGGTCCATTCGGCCCCTGGAGCCGTCAGCGGCGCGGCCTCGGGGGACACGGATCTCTGCCTCATCGTGCCCGACGCCGAGGCTGCCGTCGCCGCTCTAGAACAGCAAGGCGTCCCCGCCACCGTGTGGGACGAGAGCTACGGCAAGCAGGGGAGGATCGAAGGTCCTGCGGGAGAGGGGATCTCCCTGAACGAGGAACAGCACGACCTCTACGGCTACGTCGGGCACGACCCGTCCGCCGCCGACCCGCGGCTGGCGGTGACGGCGGTCGTCAGCAGCGAGGACTTCTCCCGCGATCGCGGGTACTTCGCCGCCCTGGGATTCGCTCCGGTCGCCGACCCCGTCTCCGGTCGGCAGGAGCTTCGCGGAGCCGGCGGCGCCGGCAGCATCGGCCTGCACGCTCCCGCGGAGGGTGATCGCCGGACACGGCCGACCGGCCCCGAGTTCGGTGAGTGCCTGCAGGTGAGGCTGAGCTTCTCCACGAGCGAGGATCTCGAGCGCCTGGCCCTGCGGCTCACGGAGGCCGGCTATCCGGCCCGGGTGGTCGCAGCAGGTCCTGCGCGCAGCGTCCACGTCACGGATCCCGACGGGAAGCATCTGGAGATCCACCCGCGCGTCACCGTCTGATCCGCGCCGGATCCACAGTTCGGTCCGCGTCGGCAGATCCGCGTGGGCCGACCTCTCCGGGTCCCGGACGGTGCGCGTGACGTGGGTCTCCTGCGATACGGTGGGGGCGTCCATTCCGCCCCGGAACCGGGGCCCGTGTAGCAGGAGCGCTGATGTCTGACGACGCCGTCACCGGGATCGAGAATCTCTCGCAGGAGACCCGCACGTTCTCCCCGTCCTCCGAGTTCGTCCAGAACGCCGTGGCCCGTCCCTCGCTCTACCAGGAGGCCGAGCGCGACCGGCTCGCCTTCTGGCGCACCCGGGCCGGCCTGCTGAGCTGGAAGACGCCCTTCACCGAGACCCTCGACTGGTCCAACCCCCCGTTCGCCCGGTGGTTCGCCGACGGCACCCTGAACGCCGCCTACAACTGCGTGGACCGCCACGTCGAGTCCGGCCACGGCGATCAAGCCGCGATCCTGGCCGAGTACGAGGACGGATCGGACGCCACCTTCACCTACGCCCAGGTCAAGGACGAGATCTCCCGGATGGCGAACATCCTGACCGATCTCGGTGTCAAGACCGGCGACCGCGTCGCCATCTACCTCCCGATGGTCCCGGAGGCGGCGTTCGCCATGCTCGCCTGCGCCCGCATCGGGGCCCCGCACTCGGTCGTGTTCGGCGGCTTCAGCGCCGACGCCCTGCGCTCGCGCATCGAGGACGCCGAGGCCCGGGTCGTCATCACCGCCGACGGGCAGAACCGTCGCGGCAAGCAGCTGCCCCTGAAGCCCGCCGTGGACGAGGCGCTCGCCGGTGGCGCCGAGTCCGTCGAGAAGGTCCTGGTGGTCCGCCGCACCGGCGGCGACGTCGAGTGGACCGAGGGACGCGACGTGTGGTGGCACGAGGCGCGGGAGAACGCCTCCACCGAGCACGAGCCCGTCTGGGTCGAGGCCGAGCACCCGCTGTTCATCCTCTACACCTCCGGCACCACCGGGAAGCCCAAGGGCATCGTCCACAGCACCGGCGGCTACCTCACCCAGGCCGCCTACACCCACCGCAACGTCTTCGACCTCAAGCCGTCCTCGGACGTCTACTGGTGCACGGCCGACGTCGGCTGGGTCACCGGGCACACCTACGTGGTCTACGGCCCGATGGCCAACCGCGCCACCCAGGTGATCTACGAGGGCACCCCCGACACCCCGCACCAGGGCCGCTGGTGGGAGATCGTCGAGAAGCACAAGGTCTCCCTGTTCTACTCCTCGCCCACCGCGATCCGCACCGCCATGAAGTGGGGCGAGGAGATCCCCGGCAGGTTCGACCTCTCCTCGCTGCGCGTGCTCGGCAGCGTCGGCGAGGCCATCAACCCCGAGGCCTGGATGTGGTATCGCCGCGTCATCGGCGGGGACCGCTGCCCGATCGTGGACACTTGGTGGCAGACGGAGACCGGCGGCATCATGATCTCCCCGCTGCCGGGCATCACGGCCACCAAGCCGGGATCCGCGCAGACCCCGCTGCCCGGCATCAGCGCCGACGTGGTCAACGACGCCGGCGAGTCCGTCGAGAACGGCAAGGGCGGATATCTGGTCCTGGATCAGCCGTGGCCGGGGATGCTCCGCGGCATCTGGGGCGACCCGGAGCGCTTCAAGGAGACCTACTGGTCCCGCTTCGAGGGGCTCTACTTCGCCGGTGACGGCGCCAAGCGGGACGAGGACGGCGACATCTGGCTGCTGGGCCGCGTGGACGATGTCATGAACATCTCCGGGCACCGTCTGTCCACCATGGAGATCGAGTCCGCGCTGGTCAGCCACGACTGGGTCGCCGAGGCGGCGGTGGTCGGGGCCGACGACGAGACCACCGGACAGGCCGTGGTCGCCTTCGTGATCCTGCGCTCCGGCCATGACGATGCGGTCGCCGAGGAGGGCGGCAAGGATCAGGTCATCGAGACCCTGCGCGCCCACGTGGGCAAGGAGATCGGTCCGATCGCCAAGCCCAAGAAGATCCTCCTGGTCACCGAGCTGCCCAAGACCCGGTCCGGCAAGATCATGCGCCGCCTGCTGCGCGATGTGGCCGAGAACCGCACCGTGGGGGATACCCAGACCCTCGCCGACGCCTCCGTCATGGACCTCATCCAGCAGGGAATGAGCGGCAAGAGCTGACCCCGGCCCCGCGTCGCAGCGTCCCTCGGCGGGTCCGGCGGGGCGCCGCGTGCCTCGAAGCGGGTCACGGCGCCGTCGCTGTCCCTCAGCGCGTCACGGTGACGTCGCCGAGGTCCGAGACGACGGTGAGCGTGCCGACCAGCGGACCGTCGGCGCGGGTCAGGCTCGGGTCCACCCGGGCGTCGCCGGTATCCGCCCGGGCGTCGACGGCCCAGCGCCCGGTGCCGGGAGCCGCGACGTCTGCGGAGCCGACATCGGTGTGGACGTCCACGTCGCTCTCGGCGCCGGAGGGCAGCCGCAGATCGATGTCGCCCACGGAGCTGGAGAGGCCGATCGTCTCGGGGGCGGTGCCCTCCAGCTCGATGTCGATCCCGCCGACGTCGGAGCTGACGTCGAGCCCGCCCGGTGCGCTGACGGGGGAGAGGCGGACCTCTCCGACCTGCGACGAGATGGTCATGGCGGAGTAGTCGCCGTCGGCGCGGATGTCACCCACCGACGAGGTGATGTCCACAGCGAGCCGATGCGCCTCGGGCACGATGACGAGCACGTCGCGCACGTCGTGCTTCCACGGCACCGAGCTGAACTGTTCGGGCTGGCGCACGTCGAGGACGGGGGCGTCGGCCGGTCCCTGCTGGTCGATCCGGGCACGGACCAGCGAATCGGCCGGCGGGAGCTCGGTGGCTCCGTTCTCGACCAGCGCCACCGAGACCTGATCGGCATCCGCCGACTGCAGGACGCGGACGTCGGCGATGCGCGAGCTCAGCGAGAGCGAGCTCGGTTCCCCGAGGTGCGTGGTGGCGGGCACGTCGTCGTAGCCGCGAGCGATGGTCCACTGGGTGATCGACATGGCGGCCAGGCCCAGCACCATCAGTGCCACGAACGCCGCGCCGAGCAGTGTGATCAGCAGACGCCACGGACGGTCGTCCTCGGGGGCGGGGGAGAGGCGGCGCGCCGGTTCGACCGAAGTGGTCGGCCTGGGTGCGTCGGGGCCGGAGCCGTGCGGTGACCCGCCGGCGAGGCCGGGGCCGGTCGGTGGAGCCTGCGGGGGCTGTGGGGTCTGAGTGCTGGTCATCATCTGTCCTCTGATTCGAGATAGCGCAGAACGGCCATGACCCGGCGGTTCTCCCCGTCGACCGGGGGCAGGTCGAGCTTGGTCAGCAGCGAGGAGATGTGCTTCTCGACGCTGCCGGCGGAGACGAACAGGGTGTCGGCGATCGCCTGGTTCGAGCGTCCCTGCGCCATCAGCGAGAGCACCTCGCGCTCGCGAGGGCTGAGGGCCTCGAGCGTGCGGCGTCGCCGGGAGCGGACGAAGATCTGCTGGACGACCTCGGGGTCCAGCCAGGTGCCGCCGTCCCCGACATCGGAGACGACGGCCAGGAAGTCCTCGACATCGGCGACGCGGTCCTTGAGCACGTAGCCGAGCCCGTGAGGCGAATCGGCGATGAGCTCCGAGGCGTAGCGCTCCTCGACGTACTGCGAGAGCACCAGCAGCGCCACCGCCTGGTCCTGCTGCCGGATCAGGGTCGCAGCGCGCACCCCCTCGTCGGTGAAGGTCGGCGGCATCCGCACGTCGATCACCGCCAGGTCCGGCTTGTGGTGGGAGACGGCGCTGAGCAGCGCCGTGGCATCGCCGACGGCCGCGACCACCTCGTGGCCGGCATCGGTGAGCAGGCGCTCGACCCCTGCGCGCAGCAGAACGGCATCATCGGCGATCACGATCCTCATCGCGGGGCCTCCTCGGTGGTGGTCGGGCCGGTCGCGGCCGGGATCCGGTGTCCGGGACCGACGGGGACGAGGGCCAGCAGCACCGTGCCGCCGCCGGCAGGACTGGTGACCTCGAGCCGGCCGCCGGTGGCACGCACCCGGTCGGTCAGGCCCGCGAGGCCGGTGGAGAGTCCGTCGCGGCGCACCTGGGCCCCGCCGCGGCCGTCGTCCTCGATTCGCACCCGCAGCACGTCGTCGCTGCGGGTGACGGACACGGTGGCATGTGCGGCCTCGGAGTGCTTGGCGATATTGGTCAGCGCTTCGGAGACCACGAAGTAGGCCACGGCCTCGCGCTCACGATCCAGGGCGGGGCCGGCCCCGCGGCCGAGGTCGACCTGCAGGTCGACGGGAACCGGTGAGCGGGCGGCGAGGGCGGACAGGGCGGCGTCCAGGCCGCGGTCCGTCAGCACCGCGGGGTGGATCCCGCGGGCCAGCTGGCGCAGGTCCGTCATCACGGCCTTCGCCTCGGAGTGGGCCTGTCCCACGAGGGCTTCGGCCCGGTCCGGATCGGAACGGACCGTGTTCTTGGCCATGCCCAGCGTCATGGCGAGACCCACCAGGCGCGGCTGGACGCCGTCGTGGAGATCGCGCTCGATGCGCAGCCGCTCCTGGGCGGCGGCATCGACCGCGCCCTGCCGGCGCTCGGCGAGCTCGGCCACCTGCTCGCGCAGATCGTCCTCGGAACCGGACACCAGAGCGCGGGACAGGCCCCGGTCCGCGAGGGCTCCGAGCACGAGGGTCACCGTGGACAGCACGAGGGTCGCCACGCAGATGAGCCCCAGGATCCACCGCGGGAGCCGGACCGAGCCCACCTCGAGCGGGCCGTGGCGCAGCGCGATGTCCCCGGCGGTCCATCCGGTCCACACCAGGAGGAGGAACAGCACGAAGAACGCGCCGGTGACGAGCATCGCCAGATGGTGATGGAGGACCCCGCGCCAGAAGGCCGCGCTGCCCAGCTCGAGCCAGCGGTCGTGGATCCAGCCGGACGCCCCCGTGCGCCACGACCGGCGCCGTGCGGGCAGGATCACGGGTATCCGGTGGATCGCCACGGCCCTCCGGCGCTCCAGACGCACGGCGGCCTGCATCAGCAGCAGCCACGGGATCAGCAGCAGCAGGCCGGTGCCCATGGCGGGCAGCGAGCCGAGTCCGGTGAACAGCATCGTCAGGCTGATCCAGAACCAGGTGCAGAAGAGCAGGCCTCCGACGATCACGGAGGCGAGCGCCGCGAGGCTGAGCCGGGAGCGGCCGTCCGGAGGTGTCGTCGAGGTCTCGTCCATGGCACCGACAGTATTCGGGCCCGCGCCGAGTTCCCACAGGGGCGTCCTGCCGTTGTGGCGGGGGATAACCCCCGCCGGCCCCGTCCTCGCGTCTGCCTGTCGCACCGGCCGGTCCCGTCGCCAGGGCCGAGATGCGGTTCAATGGGGGTCATGAGCAGTGACGCGAACGATTCCGCCGATGAGACCGTCCAGCCCGAGAGCGATGCCGGGACACCGCCGCCCGAGGCGGGGGAGACCGGCCAGGTGATCGAGCACATCGACCACACGGCCTCCGAGATGGAGGAGAGCGGACAGTCCCGCGGGACCCTGCGGGACGTCGCGGATTCGCTCGGCGTCTCCAGCGCGGTCGCTCTGCGCGCCCTGCGCGGCTCCGAGGAGATCAAGCCCCAGATGATCCGGCGCGTCCACGAGGCCGCCGAACGGCTCCACTTCCCCCTCGAGGAGCTCAGCGAGGAGACCGACCACCGCGGCGTGGTGGCCGTGCTGGTCAACACGATGCGCAACACCTGGATCTCGGACCTGGTGCGCGCCATCCGCATCGAGCTGACCGCCACCGGACGCTCGGCCGTGGTCGTCCCCACGCGTCGCCGCGTGCCCGAGCACCCGGTCGCTGCGGACACCGACGCCATCGAGTCCCTGGTCGAGCTCGGGGTCGACGGGTTCCTCATGATCTCGGACCTGGCCGACATGGAGAGCGTGCTGAAGGCCACGGGCGATCGCCCGTTCGTCGGCATCGGATGCTCCCGCGAGTTCGTCGGCCAGATCGACACCGTCCGGATCGATGACGAGGTGGGCCAGGGACTGCTGGTCGACCACCTGGTGGGCCTGGGCCACCGGGAGATCGCCCACGTCGGCGGCGTCGGCCCGGAGGTCGCCCGCGAACGGGCCGAGGCCTTCCGCGTGGCCATGGACCGGCACGGCCTCGGGGACGAGGCCCGCGTCGAGCCCGGAGACTTCACCGAGCAGGTCGGGCAGACGGCCGGGTCGATGCTGCTGCGCGGCAGCCGCGTACCCACGGCCGTCACCTGCGCCAACGACGTGACCGCGGTCGGCGTGCTCTCCGCAGCGCGCGAATACGGCTTCTCCGTGCCCGAGGACCTCGCCGTGGCCGGATACGGCAACACCTCGCTGGCCTCCTCCGGCGTCTCGCAGCTGACCAGCGTCGATCCCAACTCCGACCGGCTCGGCGCACTGGCCGCCCAGTTCCTCGTCGAACGCGTCTCCGGTCACGACGTCGAGCCACGGGACGTCGCCGTCGCCCCGGACGTCGTCGTGCGTCGGTCCACCTCTGCCGGTCCCCGCCCGGAGACCACCAAGCGCAAGCGGGTCTCGGTCGACTGACCTCACCCGCCGGCGCCCCCGCGCCGACTGCGAATCCCCTGACCCCTGCGATAGGCTCCGACCATGATCAACACCACGAACGATCCGAGCACGCCGCCCACCCAGCGGTCCATCGGTGAACTCGTCCAGTCCATCCGGGACGAGCTCCTCGGAGTCGTCCATCACGAGATCGACATCGCCAAGAAAGAGATCACCGCGATCCTGATCAAGGCGGCCATCATCGCCGCCTGCGCCGCGGTGCTGCTGTTCCTGCTGCTCTCCGCCTGGGTGATGCTGCTGTTCTTCGCGGCCACCGGGCTCGAGGCGCTGGGGCTGTCCTACTGGCTCTCCTTCCTGATCATCGCCGTGGTGTTCATCGTGCTCGCCGCCATCGCGGGTCTGATCGCGTTCCTGGTGTACAAGCGGATCAAGGCGCCCGAGACCACCATCGAGACCGCGCAGGGCGCGGTCGGTGCGGTCCAGGGCAAGCGCCGCCACAACGCCGTCTCCTACGACGACACCTTCGAGGAGCTCTACGGCAAGAAGGTCAGCTCCCGCACGGAGTGAGCCCCGGCGGATCCGTCGGATCCCATGGGATCTCCGGGGCACCGGGTCGAGCGGTCCGACGCGATCGAGGGATCGGCCACGGTGCGGCGGGGCCGCGGGCTCCCGCAGGCGGCATTACCCTGGAGGACGTGACTCTCCACCTGCACGACACCGCCACCCGCACGACCGCGTCGCTGACCCCGGTGCGCGAGGGGACGGTGTCGCTGTACGTCTGCGGCCCCACCACGCAGGGCGCCCCGCATCTGGGCCATCTGCGCACGTTCGTCGCCTTCGACGTGCTGGTGCGCTGGCTCGAGCGCAGCGGGTACGACGTCACCCACATCCGCAACGTCACCGACATCGATGACAAGATCCTGGTGAAGTCCGCCGAGGCGGAGACACCCTGGTGGGCATGGTCGCTGCGCTTCGAGCGCGAGTTCCAGGACACCCTCGAGCGCATCGGCAACCGCCGTCCCACCTACGAGCCGCGTGCCACCGGCCACGTGCCCGAGATGATCGAGCTGATGCAGCGGCTCATCGAGCGCGGCCACGCCTACGCCGACGGCGAGGGATCGGTGTACTTCGATGTCGCCTCCCACGCCGGCTACGGCTCCCTGACCCGTCAGTCCCTCGAGGACATGCAGGACGCGGGGGAGGAGATGGAGCCCGGCAAGCGCGACCCCCGCGACTTCGCCCTGTGGAAGGCGGCGAAGCCGACGGAACCGGCCACCGCCTCCTGGGACACACCCTTCGGCCGCGGCCGCCCCGGCTGGCACCTCGAGTGCTCCGCCATGAGCCGCAAGTACCTCGGCGAGACGTTCGACATCCACGCCGGAGGGCTGGACCTGCGCTTCCCGCACCACGAGAACGAGCAGGCGCAGTCCCACGCCGCCGGCTACGGCTTCGCCCGGCGCTGGATGCATTCCGGGGTGCTGACCGTGGACGGGATGAAGATGGGCAAGAGCCTGGACAACTTCGTCACCGCGGCCCGTGCCCTGGCGGACCACCCCACTCCTGCTGTGCGCCTGGCCCTGGTCAGCGGCCACTACCGCGCGACCGTCGAGTACAACGCCACCGCGATGCAGGAAGCAGAAGTGGTCTGGGACCGCTTCTCCGCGACGGCCCGCCGCGCCGCCGAGCAGCTCGGCCAGGAGGAGCCGGCACGCGCCGATGCCGATCTCGCCGCCGTCGAGCTGCCCGCCGAGTTCATCGCGGCGATGGACGACGACCTGACCGTGCCGGAGGCCCTCGCCGTCATCCACCGTGAGCAGGCGGCCCTGAACACGCTTCTGGCCGGCGGAGGTGCGGCGGGAGAGATCGCTGCGGGCCTCGGGCGGCTGCGCGCGATGCTCGATGTGCTGGGCCTGGATCCGCTCTCGGCGCAATGGGCCGGCAGCCATGCCGGCTCGACCGCCGAGCACGAGGCACTGGACGCCTTGATCACCACCCAGCTGGCAGCCCGGGAGGCGGCCCGCGCCGAGAAGGACTGGGCCCGGGCGGACGCCCTGCGGGACGCGCTGAGCGCCGCCGGGATCCGCGTCGAGGACGGCCCCGACGGCGCGCGCTGGACGCTCGAGACCACGGACTGAGGAGACACACATGGCAGGCAACAGCTCGCGCCGCGGCGCGGTGCGCAAGGGCAAGAAGGGCCCGACCGTCGGTTCCGGCGGCGTGCGCCGCCGCGCGCTGGAAGGCAAGGGACCCACCCCGAAGGCCAAGGACCGCCCCGCTCACAAGGCGTTCGCCGGCTCCTCCAAGCCCGCCTCGGGATCCTCGAGCCGGCGCGGCGGTGCAGGAGGCAAGGGCGCGAAGAACCGCCCCGGCAGCGACCAGGTGGTGGGCCGCAATGCCGTGCTGGAGGCGCTGCAGGAGAACGTGCCCGCGACGCAGCTGACCGTGA
>NZ_JBZXYT010000018.1:0-83535 GCF_059391765.1 Brachybacterium sp. SYSU DS0246
ATAGAAAAAACCCTGGCAAACAACAAACAACCAGCATATAACTGCTGTATCATCCGTTAAAATTTGCCAATCAAATATTGGCATCAACAAACAGACACGCTATTGAGATATCAAGCAACACGCGCACTCGGTGCTCCAAGCCGCTAGGCTCTTTGCTCCGGGGCAACCCTTATAACTTAGGGGTTCCGGTTCTCCTTGTCAACTCGGTGCGATGTGACTCGCGCCGCGCCGGATTTCGGAGAGATCCGTTGTGCCTGCTCGGACCGGGTTTCGCGTTCCAACCTCTCGGCTGTCCCGCTGTCCCGTTCGGCTGGGCACGAGGAAGAACATTACGCAGATCGCCAGGTGCCGTCAAGCCAGAACGGCCTTCGCGGCGGTGGTCTGCGCCACACTGGCCGGTAACTTACAAAGACGCTGGTCAGAGGCTTGATCGGTCGGCAGGTGGGTTCCCGAGCCCGGGTCACCGAGCGCGAAGTGCCCGATCAGGAGTGACGCACGACGCCCCGGTGCAGCGCGACGATGCCTCCGGTGAGGTTCCGGTACTGCGCCCGCTCGAGGCCGCTCTCGAGGAACCAACCCCTCAGCTCCTCCTGGTCCGGCCACTCCAGGATCGACTCGGCGAGGTAGTCATACGCGTCACCGCTGGTGGTCAGCCGCCGCGCGACCGTGGGAAGCGCGCGCAGCAGGTACCTCTCGTACGCCGTGCGGAAGACACGGGAGCTCGGGGTCGAGAACTCGCACACCACGACCGTGCCTCCCCCGCGCACCACGCGCACCATCTCCGCGAGCGCGGCGCGCGGGTGCTGGACGTTGCGCAGGCCGAAGGAGATCACCGCCGCGTCGAACGCGTCGGTCGCGAACGGGAGGCGCTGGGCGTCGGCCCCGACGAAGGGCACGGGCTCCCCCCGGCGCCGCCCCTCGCGCATCATCCCCAAGGAGAAGTCGGCCGCGACCACGCGCGCACCGGACCGTGCGATCGCCGAGGACGAGGTCCCGGTGCCCGCCGCGAGGTCGAGCACGGTGCCGCCCTGAGGGATCTCGAGCGCGTCGACCATCGCTTCGCGCCACATCCGCACCTGCCCGAGTCCCACCACGTCGTTGATGAGGTCGTAGCGCTTGGCGATGCTGTCGAACATCCCCGCGACGTCGTACGGCTGCTTCTCCAGATCGGCACGGCTCATGATCCGATCCTGCCATGTACCCGGACGGGACAGGGCGTGGTGCGTCGATACCCGGGACCGGGCGCGGGGGCCGGACGACCGGGCCGGGCGCGGAGAGTCCAGTCGCAGAGCGCACCGGCACAGCAGGGATCCGCGCCGGCGCGGACCGGTCTCGGCCGACGCCCGCGCCCCTGGCAGGATGGTCCCGCCCGCCGGGTCCCCGGCGGCACCGGCCCACCCATCTCGAGGAGCAGCTGATGTCCGATGCCCGCACCCTCCGTGCCGAGACCATCCGCGGTCTGTCCATCCCCCGGGAGTTCCTGCCCGCCGATGGTCGCTTCGGCTCCGGTCCCTCCCGGATCCGGGACGAGCAGGTCGATGTGCTGCGTTCCGTCTCCCGCGAGGTGCTGGGCACCTCGCACCGCCAGGCACCGGTCAAGCAGCTCGTCGGGCGTATCCGCGCCGGCCTGCGCGAGCTCTTCTCCCTCCCCGAGGGGTATGAGGTGGTCCTCGGGAACGGGGGCTCCACAGCGTTCTGGGACATCGCGGCCTTCGGGCTGATCGAGTCCCGCTCCCAGCACCTGGTGCTGGGCGAGTTCTCCCAGAAGTTCGCCTCCGAGGTCGCCGGCGCCCCCCACCTGGCCGAGCCCGAGCTGATCCGCGCCGACCCCGGTGCCCTGCCGGAAGCGGCGGCTCGCGACGATGTCGATGCCTACGCGTGGCCCCACAACGAGACGTCGACCGGAGTGATGGCTCCCGTGCGCCGCCCGGCCGGCGCCGGAGCGGACCAGCTCGTGATGATCGATGCGACGTCGGCCGCCGGCGGGGTGATGGTCGACATCGCCGAGACCGACGCCTACTACTTCGCGCCGCAGAAGGCCTTCGCCTCCGACGGCGGGCTGTGGCTCGCGCTGCTCTCCCCCGCGGCGCTCGAGCGGGCCCAGCGCCTCGAGGCCGATGCCAACCGCTGGATCCCGTCGTTCCTCTCACTGACGGCAGCCATCGACAACTCTCGCAAGGACCAGACCCTCAACACGCCGGCCGTGGCCACCCTCGTGATGCTCGCCGAGCAGATCGACTGGCTCCTGGCCAAGGGCGGCCTGGCCTGGGCCGATGAGCGGACCCGGACCACCAGCGGGATGCTGCACGACTGGGCGGCGCGCCGCGGTGAGATCACACCGTTCGTCGGTGAGGCACATGCACGGTCGCAGGTGGTGACCACTCTGGACGTGGACGAGGCGATCGATGCCACGGCGATCACCGCCGTGCTGAGGGCCCACGGGGTCGTGGACATCGAGCCGTACCGCAAGCTGGGCCGCAACCAGCTGCGCATCGCCACGTTCCCGGCGGTGGCACCGGATGATGTGGCCTCGCTGATCTCCGTGCTGGATCACGTGCTGGGTCGCTCCGCCTGACGCGGCGCCGGATCCCGGAGCGGTCAGTCCCGACGTTCGATGAGGGTCCGGCGCAGCAGCTCGGCCGCCTCGCGCAACGTGTCCCGCTCCTCGGGGCCGGCCTCCTGGATGCGGGAGCGGAGCCACTCGTCGCGTTCGGCGCGGCCGCGCAGGACCACCTGCTCGCCGGCGTCGGTGAGCGTCACGCGTACCTGGCGTCCATCCCCGGGGTGGGCAGCTCTGGTCACCATCCCCGCTTCCTCGAGCCGACCGAGGATCCTGGTCATCACCGGCGGCGTGACGTGCTCGAAGTCTGCGAGCGCCCCGGGCGTCGACTGCCCGGTGCGCTGGAGATAGGCCAGGACCGAGTACTGCGAAGCGGAGACGTCCTCGGAGGCGGTGTGCGAGCGGAGGATGCGGGAGGAGACCAGGAGGACGCGTCGCAGTTCGGCGGCCAGCTCCGCGACGTCGCCGCCAGAAACATCGCCGACAGAGCCCTCGCCGCCAGAAACGTCGCCCGTAGCGCCATCCGCCCGCCCCGCGCCGTCAGCGCCCACGGCACCGTCGACGCCCTCCGGCCCGTCCGCGCCCGCTGGAGGGCGGCCCGGTCCGGTCGGATCCTGGTCGTCGTCGGCCATCACAGCAGCAGGCTCTCGATCGCTCCGCGGAGGAAGTACACGACGAAGAGCACAGCGATGAGGTACATGAGCCAGTGCACCTCGCGTCCCTTGCCCCGCACCACGCGGATCAGGACGTACATGATGAAGCCCGCGCCCATGCCGACGGTGATCGAATAGGCGAAGGGCATCAGGATGATGGTCAGGAACGCCGGCAGCGCGATCTCGACGTCGGTGAAGTCGATGTCGGTGATCTGGGTCATCATCAGGAAGCCGACCGTGACCAGAGCCGGGGTGGCTGCCTCGTACGGCACCAGGGCGACCAGGGGCGACAGGAACGTCGTCAGCAGGAAGGCGATCCCGACGACCACGGCGCTGAGACCCGTCCGGGCGCCCTCGGCCACGCCGGAGGTCGACTCCACGAAGCTCGTGTTCGAGGAGACGCCCCCGACGCCGCCGGCGATCGCCCCGACGGAGTCGACCACCAGGATGCGCTGGGAGCGCGGGATGTCGCCGCGTTCGTCGACCAGGTCCGCCCCGGAGGCGACGCCCACCATCGTGCCCATGGTGTCGAAGAAGTCCGCCAGCAGCAGGGAGAAGACGATGACGAGGGCGCCGATGCCGCCCGCGGCGGTGATGCCACCGATGGGGTCGACCGTGAACAGGGTCGCGAAATCCGGAGCCTGGATCGGGAAGTCGGTCAGGGTGGGCACGTTCATCGCCCAGCCGCCGGGGTTGCCGTTGCCGGATTCATCGGCCGGAGCCCACGCGCCGAGACCCAGCACCTGTTCGATGAGGATCGCCAGCACGGTCGCGGAGACGATCGCGATCAGGATGGCACCGGGGACCTTGCGGACCCACAGGATCAGCATGAGCAGCAGACCGGCGACGAACACGAAGGTCGGCCAACCGGTGAGGGAGCCGTCGTTGCCGAGCTGGACCGGGGTGCTGGCCGCCGTGGTCACGAACTTGGCGTTGAACAGGCCCAGGAACGCGATGAACAGCCCGATGCCGACAGCGATCGCGGTCTTGAGGAAGGGTGGCACCGCGTCGAAGACGGCCTTGCGGAAGCCCGTGAGGACCAGGATCAGGATCACCACGCCCTCGAGCAGGACGAGGCCCATCGCGCCGCCCCAGGTCATTCCGGGCAGCGGCGCCACGGAGTAGGCGATGTAGGCGTTCAGGCCGAGCCCTGTCGCCAGGGCCAGGGGGAACTTCGCCCAGGCGCCCATGAAGATGCTCAGCAACCCGGCGATGAGCGCGGTGCCGGCGGCGACGGCGGGCAGATTCGGCTCCGTCCCCCCGCCGAGATACTGGCCGGTCGAGTCCGGCACCGTGCCGATGATCAGCGGGTTCAGCACCACGATGTAGCACATCGAGAAGAAGGTGACCAACCCGCCGCGGATCTCGCGGGGCACGGTCGAGCCGCGCTCGGAGATCTGGAAAAACCGGTCGAGACCGGAGCGCGGCGCCACGGCCGTCGAGGAGGGGGACGAGGAGGGGTCAGCCTGCTGCATGCAGTGATCGTATCCGGCCGCACACAGCCCCGTCGTGCGCAGCCGGTCCGCTCAGCTGTGACGTCGGTCGGACCCCGCGGCGGAGTGCTCACTCTCCAGCGCGCGGGCATACCGGTAGTAGTCGGCCAGCTCCAGGCGCGAGGCTGCGGCTTCGTCCACGACGACGACCACATCCGGGTGCAGCTGCAGGCAGGTCGCCGGCCACCGGGCGCTGATCGCGCCCTCGGCGAGCTGTGCGACGGCTTCGGCCTTGCCCTCGCCGGTGGCGCTCAGCACGATGCGGCGTGCCTCGCGGATGGTGCCGAGCCCCTGGCTGAGGGCGCGCACGGGGACGTCCTGGACGTCGTCGAAGAACCGGGCGTTGTCGGAGATCGTCCGGCGTGTCAGTCCGATCACGCGGGTGCGGGAGGCCAGGGAGCTGCCGGGCTCGTTGAACGCGATGTGCCCGTTGGATCCGATCCCGAGGATCTGCAGGTCCACGCCGCCGGCCTCGGCGATGCGCCGGTCGTACTGCGCTGCTTCGGCGACGGGGTCGGCGGCGGAGCCATCGGGAGAATGCACGGCGGCGTCGTCGATGTCGATGTGGGAGGTGAAGTTCTCCCGGATGAACCGGTGATAGCTCTGCTCGTGGTCCGGGGGCAGTCCGACGTACTCGTCGAGCAGGAACGCGCGGGTGCCGGCGAAGGAGAGTCCCTCCTCGCGGTGGCGGCGGATCAGCTCGGTGTACGCCGGGACCGGCGTGGAACCGGTCGCGAGGCCGAGCACGGCGCCGGTCCGCCCCGGAGAGGCCGGGGCAGTGCCCTCCCCCGGCCGCGGTACGGGATACTGCGCGTCCCGGGCTCCGCGCACCGTCTGTTCGAAGACGTCGGCGACGACCTGCGCGCCCGCCTCGGCGTCCGCCACGATGTGGATATCCATCGGGATCTTCCCTCCTGCTCGTCGAGCGCCCGGCCTGCCACGCCGTTCCGCATGGCCGTTCACGCTCACTTCGTGATGTAAATGAGCATACTCGGTCACCGGAGTGATGGCTGTGGGTGGGCGCGGCTCGCCCGCAACGTCACACGATGCCGACATACGACAAGGCACCGCCGCGCTGTGCGCGACGGTGCCTCGTCATGGGTGGGAGAACGCGATGCTCAGGCGGCGTCCCCTGGTCGGCTCACTTCTTCTTGCCGGTGTTCGCGGCGTACTCGAACGCCGCGCGCGGGGTCGAGGTCTGCGGAATGCCGACGATGTCGCGACGGGAGAGCAGGTTGGTCGCCCAGCCCGCGACGACGGCCGCCTTCCGGCCCATGGTCGGCATCGCGTAGAGGTGGTAGGAGCGAGCCAGGGCCCAGGCCGGCAGGCCACGGACGTCCAGCTCCTTGTCCGCCAGGTTGAGCCGGCAGACTCCCTTGTACATACCGAGGGTCGCCATGACGCCGAGGTTCTTGTGGTAGTAGTCCACCAGCGGCCGCCCCTGCACGGAGCGCGCGATGTTGTCGGCCACACGCTTGCCCTGACGGGTGGCGTGCTGCGCGTTGGGCGGGCAGAACTTGCCCTCGCCGGAGGCCAGATCCGGCACGGCCGCGCAGTCGCCGGCGGAGAACACATTGTCCAGCGGACCGTCGGTGCCGTTGACGCGGAGATCGGCGAGGGCCTCGAGCTTGCCCATCATGGGGCCGCGCTCGGTGATGACAGGCAGATCCGAGACGTCCGAATCGGACAGCACCGGGGCCGGCTTGACGCCGGCGTTCCACACCAGCAGGTCGGACTCGAACTCGTCGCCGTCGCTGGTCTTGATCACGCCGTCCTCGGCGGAGTTCAAGAAGGTCTCCAGCTTGACCTCGATGCCGCGCTCGCGCAGCTGGTTCAGCACGTAGGCGCGCTGATCCTCGGAGAGCTCGGGGAAGACGAACGGAGCGGCGTCGATCAGCACGAAGCGGATGTCCGAGGCGTGGAGGTCGGGGTAGTAGCGCAGGGCGTCGCGGACCATGTCCTCGGTCTCGGCGATCGCCTCGCCGCCGGCGAATCCGCCACCGATGAAGGTGAAGGTCAGCAGCCGCTTGCGGATCTTGGGATCCTTGGTCGACGCCGCCTCGGCGAGGTTGGCGAGGATCCGGTCGCGCACCGCGACGGCCTCCTCGATCCACTTGAAGCCGATGGCGTTCTCCGCCAGGCCCGGGATGGGCAGCAGGCGCGGGACGGCGCCGAGGCCGACGACCAGGTAGTCGTAGGTGATCTCGAGCTGCACGTCCTCCTCGGTGTTGACCACCACCGTGCTCTCCGCGCTGCGGATGCTGGTCACCGAACCGGTGACGACCTTCGTCCCCGGGAGCATCTTGCGCAGGGGCGCGAGAGCGTTGCGGGGATCGATGCTGCCGGCACCGACCTCGGGGAGGAAGGGCGCGTAGGTCATGTACGGGCGCGGGTCGACGACGGTGATCGCGACCTCGGAGCCGAGGGTCTTGCGCAGCTCGGACGCGGTCGTCTGGCCGACGGACCCGCCGCCGAGGATCAGGACATGGGGCTTGCCGCCGAAAGTGGTGTTCATGGGCACAGCCTATGACCGTCGCGGCCGTCACACAAAAACGGTCCGCCCCGCGTGACGCGGCGGTGGACTCAGCGGGCGCGGTCGAGCAGGTCCAGCGCCATGCCGTCGAGGATGTCGTGCTCGCTGGTGCGGGTCTCGGTGACGCCCGAGGCGTCGGCCACGCGGCGCATGATCCGCGACCAGATCAGCGCTCCGGCGCCGATCACGTCGATGCGTCCGGGGTGGATCGTGGTGTGCCGGGAACGCTGCGCGCGGCTCTGGGAAAGCAGGTCGCGGCAGATCCGCTCGACGTCCGGGATCTGCAGGGTCGCACCGTGGGTGACGTCGGGCCGGTATTCCGTCAGTCCCTCGGCGACGGCGGTGAGGGTGGTGATCGTGCCGGCGACGCCGACGAGGGCGGCCGCGCGGTCCAGGGGCACCTCTCGCGCCGCGTCCTCGAGGAGGAGGTCGATGTCCGCGGTGGCGGCCGCGATCTCCGCCTCGGTGGGCGGGTCGGTGGCGAGGTGACGTTCGGTCAGGCGCACGGAGCCGATGTCCATGCTGATGCGATGGGTCGGGGTCTCGGTGCCCAGCACCAGCTCGGTGGACCCGCCGCCGATGTCCACCACCAGCCGTGGCCCCTCGGGCAGGGCCTCGACCGTGCTGACGGCGCCGCGGAAGGAGAGCGCGGCCTCCTCGTCGCCCGTGATCACCTCGGGGCTCACCCCGAGGATCGCGCGGATGCCGTCGATGAACACGTCACGGTTGGAGGCGTCCCGGGTGGCCGATGTCGCCACGAAGCGCACGTTCTCGGGGGCGACTCCGTGGTGCTCGATCAGCTGCTGGTACCGCGTCGCGGCGTCCAGCGTGCGCTCGACGGCCACGGGGTCGAGGCTGCCGGTCCGGTCCACGCCGAGTCCGAGTCGCACCATCGCGAGCCGGCGCTCGACGTCCACGAGGCCGGGGCCGTCGTTCTCGCGCCGCGCGATGAGCAGACGGATGGAATTGGTGCCGCAGTCGATGGCGGCGACGGGGACGGTCATCGCTGCTCCTGGGAGTCGTGTGGGTCGGGATCATGCGGGTCGGGGTCCTGCGCGTCGAGGTCGTGCGCGCACCGGCACATCAGCTCGGGAGCCGCACCGCGGATCCGTCCGAGTGCCTCGTCGGCGACGGGATTGACCCCGGTGCCCTCTGCGAGGGCCTGCGCGGCCAGGGCGTGAAGGCACTTCACCCGGGTGGGCATGCCCCCGGCGCTGACGTGGCGGACCTCCTCGGCCTCGCCCAATTCCTGGCGTCGGGCGAGATAGCGCTCGTGGGCCAGTCGATAGCCCTCCGCGAGCGACTCGTCGGTGGCGAGCCGGTCGGTCAGCTCGGCCATCACCCCGGTCGATTCGAGGCGGGAGAGTTCGAGCGTGAGCCACGGCAGGGTGAGGTACAGGGAGGTGGGGAACGGGGTGCCGTCCTCCAGCCGGGGCGCTGTGCGGACCACTGCAGGACGCCCGCAGCCGCAGCGTCTGGCGATGGAGACCACACCTCGCATCTCCCGTCCCAGCTGGTCCCGCATCACCTCGAGGTCATGGGCGGTGGCCGGGGACTCGAAGGGCAGGGGCGGAAGGGATGTCACTGGTCGGGGTCCTCGGGGGGCTCGTCGGCGGCGTCCTCGTCGGTGGAGCCGGGTTCGTCGGGGATGTCCTCGGCAGTGACGCGGCTGGATCCCTCCACGCTCTCCCAGAGCGTGGAGAACCATTCGCCCTCCCGGGCCTTCTCGGCCGCCTGCTCGGCCTCGGTCAGCGGGACGTCCCGGCCGGAGGTGTCGGTGAGCAGGTACTGCGTCTCGCCGGGCATCGCGAACAGCAGGCGTTCGCGGGCGCGCGCGGCGACGTAGGCAGGATCCTCCCAGCGGTCGACCTGGGTGCGCAGGTCCTCGACCTCCTCCTCCTGCCGCTGGACCTGTGCCCGCAGCTCGGAGAGCTGCTGACGCTGGGCGACGTAGGAGTTCACGGTGGGCACGAGCGCTGCGAGGGCGATGACGACCAGCGCGACCAGCGCGAGGGTGCGGCGGGTGATGACGACCCCGGGACCGTCCTCCTCCGGGCCGCGCGGAGCGGTGCTGCGGGGACGGGAGGCCGCGGCAGGGCCGCGGTTGCGGGAGCCGGGGGCACCCTTCGCGGCGGGGCGCCCGGTCGTCCGCGTCGTGGGGCGACGGGCCCCGGACGCAGAGACCGGGCGCCGCGCTGATCGCGGGGCGCCCGGTCGTCTGTTGCTCATGCGCACGAGGTTACAACCTCGAGAGGGATCTCAGATCGAGAAACGCGGGAAGGCGGAGGCACCCGCGTAGCGCGCGGCCTCGTCCAGCTCCTCCTCGATGCGCAGCAGCTGGTTGTACTTCGCCACGCGCTCCCCGCGGGCGGGGGCACCGGACTTGATCTGGCCGCAGTTGGTGGCCACGGCGAGATCGGCGATGGTGGTGTCCTCGGTCTCACCGGAGCGGTGGGACATCATGGCCTTGAAGCCCGCGCGGTGGGCGAGGTCCACGGCGTCGAGGGTCTCCGAGAGGGAGCCGATCTGGTTGACCTTGACCAGCAGGGCGTTGGCGGAGCCCTCCTCGATGCCGCGGCCGAGTCGCTCGGGGTTGGTGACGAAGAGGTCGTCGCCCACGAGCTGGACCTTGGCGCCGACGCGGTCGGTCATGGCCTTCCAGCCCTCCCAGTCGTCCTCGTCCAGCGGGTCCTCGATGGAGACCAGCGGGTAGGACTCGACGAGCTCGGCGTAGTAGTCGATCAGCTCGGTGGAGGACTTCGAGGTGCCCTCGAAGGTGTAGGAGCCGTCGGCGAAGAACTCGGAGGCGGCGACGTCCAGCGCCAGGGCCACGTCCTTGCCGGCCTCGTAGCCGGCCTTGCCGATCGCTTCGACGATCAGATCCAGCGCGGCGCGGTTGGAGTCGAGGTTCGGGGCGAAGCCGCCCTCGTCGCCGAGACCGGTGGCCAGCCCGCGGTCCTTGAGCACGGACTTCAGGGCGTGGTACACCTCGGCGCCGACCCGGAGGGCCTCGGAGAAGCTCTCCGCGCCGATGGGGGCGATCATGAACTCCTGGATGTCGACGTTCGAATCCGCGTGGGATCCGCCGTTGAGGATGTTCATCATCGGCACCGGCAGGATGTGGGCGTTCGCACCGCCGACGTACTGGTACAGCGGCACCCCGGCGGAGTCCGCGGCGGCGCGCGCCACGGCCAGGGACACGCCGAGGATGGCATTGGCTCCCAGGGCGCCCTTGTTGTCCGTGCCGTCGGTCTCGTTCATCACGGCGTCGATCGCACGCTGCTCCTGGACGTCCATGCCCAGGATCTTGGGCTGGATGTCGGCGATGACGGCCGCGACGGCCTGCTCGACGCCCTTGCCCAGGTAGCGGTCCTTGTCGCCGTCACGGCGCTCGACGGCCTCGAAGGCACCGGTCGACGCGCCGGAGGGCACCTCGGCGCGGGCGAAGGTGCCGTCGTCGAGGAGGATCTCCACCTCGACGGTGGGGTTTCCTCGGGAATCGAGGATCTCGCGGGCGTGAACGGCATCGATCAGAGCTGCCATGGGCTGTTCCTTCCTTCGGGTGAAGATCCGTCACGGCCGGTCGGCGCTGACCGTCCTCGGACAGTCTAGGCCGTGTGGTGCGCGCCGCCCGCCGCGGGGTCCTGGCGCGTGGGCTCACCGGCTGCGGCCATGCGGGTCAGCAGCGCCCGCAGCGCGGTCTCGGGGTCGTCATCGCGCGCCTCAGCGGTGACCACGAGGTCCAGCAGGGAGCGCCCGAGGTTCCCTCCCCACTGCCCGGAGTCCTCGGCCGCCGCCGCACCGTCGGCAGCCTCGAGCAGCTCGTCCAGCCGCCCGGCCGAGCGTGCCCGATGGACCACTTTGGCGGCGCTCTGCAGTGCGGGCAGCTGGGCGGGGATGCCCTCGAACCAGCCCTTCTCGCCCTGACCGGAGGCCCGTCGCTCCGCGGCTTTGGCGGCATGCCACTGGGCGATGATCTCCTCGACGTCGCCGGGGTCCTCGAGCGTCTCGGTGCGGTTCTCACCGAAGACGTGCGGGTTGCGCCGCTCCATCTTGGCGACGAAGGCACGTGCCACGTCATCGATGTCCCAGGCCGGGTCGGACTCCTGCCCCACACGGGCGTGGAAGAGGATCTGGAACAGCAGGTCGCCGAGCTCGTCGGCCAGCGCGCCGGGTCCATGGGCCGACGGGTCGTCGATCACCTCGAGGACCTCGTAGGTCTCCTCCAGCAGGTATCGCGCGAGCGACGCGTGGGTCTGCTGGTGCGTCCAGGCATCCCCGTCGGCCGCGCGGAGGGCCTCCATCACCTCGACCGCTCGCAGCAGCTCACTGCCGCGAGCGGGAGCAGGGTCCGCCTCACGTGGGTCGTTCACGAGGGCGAGGCTACCGGGGCGGGCACGAGCGTGCCCAGCACCTCGCGCGCCCAGTCCAGCAGCTCGTGGTCACGCAGCTCCGTCCCCCCGAAGCGGGAGGTGGTGGGCCGCGGCACCAGCACCTGGCGGGTGGTGGGTTTCAGCAGCGTGCCCGGGTAGAGGCGCTTCATGCGCATCGCCGCGGAGTCCGGCACCTCGAGGTGGGCGAAGCGGATCATCTTGCCCTGGGCCTGGACCTCGTCGATGCCGGCGGCGCGCGCATCGATGCGGAAGCGCGCGACGTCCAGCAGCACCTCGACCGGCGCCGGCGGGGGGCCGTAGCGGTCGGTGAGCTCGGAACGGATCTGCTCGATCTCGGAGAGCTCCCGCACCGCGGAGAGCTTCGAGTACGCCTCCAGCCGGAGCCGCTCGGAGCCGATGTAGTCGTGCGGGACGTGCGCGTCCAGCGGCAGCTCGACGCGGATCTCCTTCTCCGGCGCAGCCCCTTCCCCGCGGAAGGCCGCGACCGCCTCACCCACCATCCGCACGTACAGGTCGAACCCGACGCCGGCGATGTGGCCGGACTGCTCGCCGCCCAGCAGGTTGCCGGCGCCGCGGATCTCGAGGTCCTTCATCGCCACCTGCATGCCGGCCCCGAGGTCGGTGTTGGTCGCCAGGGTGGTCAGCCGGTCATGGGCGGTCTCGGTCAGGGGCTTCGCGCCGTTGTAGAGGAAGTAGGAGTAGGCGCGCTCGCTGGAGCGGCCCACACGCCCGCGCAGCTGATGGAGCTGGGAGAGACCGAACTTGTCGGCGTTCTCCACGATCAGGGTGTTGGCGTTGGAGATGTCCAGGCCGGTCTCGACGATGGTGGTGCACACCAGCACGTCGAAGTCGCGCTCCCAGAAGTCGATGATGACGCGCTCCAGCTGGGCCTCGTTCATCTTGCCGTGGGCCACCTGGACCCGGGCGTCGGGCACCAGCTCGCGCAGATGGTTCGCGACCCGATCGATGTCCTCGACCCGGTTGTGGACGTAGAAGACCTGGCCCTCGCGCAGCAGCTCGCGGCGGATTGCCGCCGTGAGCTGCTTGTCGTCCTGGACCCCGACGTAGGTGAGCACCGGGTGGCGCTCCTCCGGCGGCGTGGCCAGGATCGACATCTCCCGGATCCCGGTCACGGCCATCTCCAGTGTGCGCGGGATCGGGGTGGCGGACATCGCCAGCACGTCCACGTTGGTGCGCAGCGCCTTCAGCGTCTCCTTGTGCTCGACCCCGAAGCGCTGCTCCTCGTCGACGATCAGCAGCCCCAGGTCCTTGAACCGGACGTTGCCGGTCAGCAGCCGGTGGGTGCCGATGACCACGTCCACGCTGCCGTCGGCGATGCCCTCGACGGTGCGCTCGGAATCCGCGGCGCTCTGGAAGCGCGAGAGGCCCCGCACGGTGACGGGGAAGCCGGCGTAGCGCTCGGTGAAGGTGTCCAGATGCTGCTGGGCCAGCAGCGTGGTGGGGGCGAGGACGGCGACCTGCTTGCCGTCCTGGACGGCCTTGAAGGCGGCGCGCACCGCGATCTCCGTCTTGCCGTAGCCGACGTCGCCGAGGATCAATCGGTCCATGGGGACCGGCTTCTCCATGTCCGCCTTGACGTCCTCGATGGTCGAGAGCTGGTCCGGGGTCTCGATGAACTCGAAGGAATCCTCGAGCTCGCGCTGCCACGGAGTGTCCGGCCCGAAGGCGTGGCCGGGCGCGGACTGCCGGGCCGAGTACAGCCGCACCAGCTCATCGGCGATCTCGCGGATGGCCTTGCGGGCACGGGACTTGGTCTTGGCCCAGTCCGAGCCGCCCATCTTGTTGACGGCCGGCTCCTCGCCGCCGACGTACTTGGTGACCTGGTCGATCTGGTCGCTGGGGACGTAGAGGCGGTCCCCGGGCTGGCCCTTCTTCGAGGCCGCGTACTCGATGACCAGGTACTCGCGGGTGGTGCGCTTGGCGCCGGTGCCGACGGTGCGGCTGGTCATCTCCACGAAGCGCCCGACGCCGTGGTGAGAGTGGACGACGTGGTCGCCGGGGCGCAGCTGCAGGGGGTCGACGACGTTGCGCCGGCGCGAGGGCATCCGGCGCTCCTCGGCGCGGCGGGCACCGGATTTGCCGGTCAGGTCCCGCTCGGAGGCGAGGATCACGCGGGCGTCCTCGTCGATCAGGCCCTCCGGGAACGGGCCGACGGTGACCACGGCCTCGCCCGGAGCCACGGGCCCCTCCAGCTCTGGCGTGAACACGGCGGGCATGCCCTCGCCGCGGAGGTTCTCGGTGACGTGCCGGGCACCACCGGCACCGACCATGGTGGCCAGCACCGACCAGCCGTCCTGGCGGCGCTTCTCCAGATCCTTCGCGGCGTCACCGGGTTTGCCCGAATAGCCCGGGTGGGTGCGTGAGGAGGTGGTGAGGTCGACGTCGGCATCCAGTCCGAAGGGAGCCAGGGTGAACCAGGGGCGGCCACCCTCGCGGGCATGCCGCTCGGCCTCGGCCAGCGGCACGAAGCTCGCCTCGCCCACGTCGATCGGCAGCCCGCCGCCGGCGGCGGCGCTGGACCAGGCGGCGGCGAGGAACTCATCGGTGGTGGCCACCAGCTCCTCCGCGCGGGCGCGGGACTTCTCCGGGTCCAGGACCAGGAAGCGTGAGCCCTCGGGGAGGGTGTCGGTGACCTGCTCCATCCCGTCGACCAGGACCGGGCTGAGGGATTCCATGCCGTCGGCGGCGATCCCGTCGGCGATCCGCAGCAGCAGGTCGCGTGCGCCGGGCAGCTCGTCGGCCATGGTCCGGGCGCGCTCTCGCACGGCAGGGGTCAGGGGGATCTCTCTGCAGGGCGGGGCGTCGAGCCCTCGCGGCGCCGGGTCGAGGGAGCGCTGGTCGGCGACCGAGAAGTAGCGCACCTCATCGACGTCGTCACCGAAGAGGTCCACGCGCACGGGATGCGGCTCGGTGGGCGGGAACACGTCGAGGATGCCGCCGCGCACTGCGAACTCGCCGCGCTTCTCCACCATGTCCACCCGGACGTAGGCGGCGTCGACCAGGTCCCGTTCGAGATCCTCGAGCGGGTACGTGTCGCCGACGGCCGCGCGCACCGGTGCCAGGTCGCCGAGCCCGGTGGCGATGGGCTGGAGCAGGGAGCGCACCGGCATCATCAGCACATGCACCGGATCCTCGGACTCCGGATGGGCGATGCGCCGCAGCGTCGCCAGCCGCTTGGCGACGGTGTCGGCTCGCGGGGAGAGCCGCTCGTGAGGGAGCGTCTCCCAGGCCGGGAGCTCGGCGAGGTGCTCGGTGCCGACCAGAGCCGACAGTGCCGAGCGGACATCCTCGGCGGCGCGGGTGGTGGGGGTCACCACGACCAGGGGGTGCTCGGCGCTCGCGCGGCGCGCGAGATCGGCGACGACGAAGGGGAACAGGGCGGTGGCCGCGACGATGCTGCCGCCCTCGCCGGTGCCCGATCCGTCCTCGACGAGGGTGCGGACCGCGGTGAGGTCTCGGCCCTCGGAGAGCTGGTCGAGCAGCGGAGACAGCGGTGCCCGGGTGGAGGTGGCGGGTGCGTGGGTGGTGGTGCTCATCGAGGTGTCACGCCTTCGGGGAGTGGAATCGCTGCTGGGCCGTGGTCAGGCCCTCGAGGACGACGGACTCGACCGCGTCGGCGGCGTCGGCGATCACGAGGTCGAGGCGCTTGCGCTCGGCGGCGGTGAAGGGCGCCAGCACATGGTCGGCGGTGTCGCGGGACCCGGTGGGGCGGCCGACGCCGACCCGGATACGCAGGTAGTCCTTGGTCCCGAGCGCCCTGGTGATGTCGCGCAGGCCGTTGTGGCCGCCCTCGCCGCCTCCGAGCTTGAGGCGGACGGCCTCGAACGGGATGTCGACCTCGTCGTGGACGACGACGATCCGCTCCGGCGGGATGTCGTAGTAGGAGGCGAGCGCCTTGACGGGCCCGCCGGAGACGTTCATGTAGGTGGTGGTCTTGGCGAGGATCGCGCGCTCGCCCGAGCCCGGCACACCGAGCCGGCCCTCGAGCACGACGGCCTGGGCCCGGCGAGCGGCGGCGAAGCGGCCACCGGCGGCACCGGCGATGTGGTCGAGGACCATGTGCCCGATGTTGTGGCGCGTCGCAGCGTATTTGGCGCCGGGGTTGCCGAGGCCGACCACCAGATGAGGTCCCACTCGACGATCGCTCACGGTCATGGACGGCTCCTCGATGCAGCGTCGGCGCCGTCCGGGCGCTGCTGCCCGGCACGGCCTGGGCCCCCGGCGTGGCGGGCGGCCCCGGATACCGTACCGGGGCGCCGCGCAGTGCGCGACGCCCCGGGGCGGTGCATGTGAGCAATCGAGCGGATAGCCGGTGACGAAGACCCGGCAGGGCCGCTCGGGGAGGTCACTCCTGCTCGGAAGACTCCTCGTCGCCTTCGGCCGGGTCCTCGCCGCTCTCGGCGTCGGCCTCGGTCTCCTCGTCCTCGGAGGCCTCGCCACGGGGCTCGGAGACGCTGAGCACGAGCAGCTCCGCGTCGGAGACCAGCTCGGCGCCCTCGGGCAGCGTGACGTCACCGGCGAAGAGCTGGTAACCGTCCTCGGTGCCGTCCACGTCGATGTCGATCTGCTCGGGGACGTTGAGCGCGTCGACCGAGAGGGTGATGGCCTGCAGATCGACGAAGGCGACCGCCGGGGAGACCGGCTCGCCGTGGACCACGACGGGGATGTCGACGTCGACCTTCTCGCCCTTGCGGACGGTGATCAGGTCCAGGTGGGTCAGCGTGCGCTTGAGCGGGTGGCGCTGGATCTCCTTGATCAGCGCCAGGTGCTGGGCGCCGTCCCCCAGGACGAGCTCGAGCAGCGCATTGGGGTTACGGGCGGCCAGCGCGGTCTCGTGGCCCGGCAGCGACAGGTGGATCGGTGCCTCGCCGTGTCCGTACAGGACAGCGGGGACGCGATCGGTGGCGCGGATGCGGCGGGCTGCGCCCTTGCCGAAGTCCTCGCGCAGTTCGACGTTCAGCTTCTCAGCCATGGGATGCTCCTCGTGGGTGCGGATGCGGGCGATGAGCGACGCCACGGGGCACGGGAGCACCGCTCCCGGACATCCGCACCGCGTCGATCACGGAGGGGGCAGCGCCCACTCCCTCGCCGAAGTGACGCGGTGAGATTAGCACGCCGCGGCCCCTGTGGCGCCGCCGGCGTGAGGAGCCTCGCGCCGCTCGGACTCGACCACTCCGTCCGATCTCCTACCGCTCGCAAGCTCGCAGTACGTCGATCAGACCCGACCACACCATCCGATCTCCTACCGCTCGCAAGCTCGCAGTACGTCGATCAGACTTCACCATCGAACAGGCTGGTGACGGAGCCGTCGTCGAAGACGGCCCGGATGGCCCGGGCGATCAGCGGCGCGATGGAGAGCTCCGTGAGCCGGTCGAACTTCTTGTCCGCCGGGATCGGGAGCGTGTTGGTGCACACCACCTCACGCACGGAGCTGGACTTGAGGCGTTCGGTGGCGGGGTCGGAGAGGATCGGGTGGGTGGTGGCGATGATCACCGAGGAGGCGCCGTTGGCCACCAGGGCGTCGGCCGCCTGCACGATCGTGCCCGCCGTGTCGACCATGTCGTCGACGAGGATGCAGGTCTTGCCGGTCACGTCACCGATCACGCGCTTGGCGACGGCCTGGTTGGGCCGGTTGGCATCGCGCGACTTGTGGATGAAGGCCAGGTTGACCCCGCCGAGCTTCTTGGCCCATTGCTCCGCGACGCGGATCCGGCCCGCATCCGGGGAGACCACGGCGATGTCCTCGTCGCCGTAGCTGCGCAGGATGTAGTCGGCCAGGATCGGCAGCGCCATCAGGTGGTCCAGCGGCCGGTTGAAGTAGCCCTGCACCTGCGGGGCGTGGAGATCCACGGAGATCATCCGGTCGATGCCGGCGGTCTCGTACATGTCCGCCACCAGGCGCGCGGAGATCGGCTCGCGGCCGCGGTGCTTCTTGTCCTGGCGGGCGTAGGGGAAGCTCGGGGCGATGGCCGTGATCCGCTTGGCCGACGCCCGCTTGAGGGCGTCGATCATGATCAGGTGCTCCATCAGCCAGGTGTTGATGGGCGCGGGGTGGGACTGCAGCACGAACACGTCGGTCCCTCGAACGGACTCCCCGTAGCGCACATAGATCTCGCCGTTGGCGAAGTCCCAGGCGTCCATCGGGAGCACCTCGACGCCGAGCTCCTCGGAGACCTCCTGGGCGAGGACCGGGTGGGACCGGCCCGAGGCCAGCACCAGCCGCTTCTCCCCCGTGGTGACGATTCCGCTCATCGCTGCTCGTGCTCCTGGTTCTCCTCGGCGGCAGGTCCTGCAGGCGTCTCGGTGGCGGGGCTGTCCTCGGTCCCGAGCGCGGCCCGGGCCGCTGCCTCGGCCGCGGTCCCCGCACGGCGTCGCAGAGTCCATCCTTCCATGTTCCGCTGCGCGACGGCGTTGACGGCCAGAGCACCCGGCGGCACATCCTTGCGCACCGTGGTGCCCGCGCCGGTGGCTGCCCCGTCACCGATGGTCACCGGGGCGACCAGGATGTTGTCGGAGCCCACCCGGACGTGCTTGCCCACGGTGGTGCGGTTCTTGGTCACCCCGTCGTAGTTCGCGAAGATCGTGGCGGCCCCGATGTTGGTGCCCTCCCCGATCTCGGCGTCGCCCACGTAGCTGAGGTGGGGAACCTTGGCACCCTCGCCGATCTGGGCGTTCTTGGTCTCGACGAACCCGCCGATCTTCCCGTCGGCCCCGAGGACGGTGCCTGCCCGCAGATAGGAGAAGGGGCCGACGCTGGCGCCGGCCCCGATCTGGGCGAGGACGGCGTGGGAGCGCAGCACTTCGGCGCCGGAGCCGACCTCGGTGTCGCGCAGGGTGGTGTCCGGGCCGATCACGGCGTCCTCGCCGATGTCGGTGGCACCGTGCAGCTGCACTCCGGGCCGGATCACCGCGTCCTGCGCGATGGTGACATCCGCGTCGATCCAGGTGGTGGCGGGGTCGACGATGGTGACGCCGGCGCGCATGTGGCGCTCGAGGATGCGGCGGTTCATCTCGGCGCCGAGCTGTGCGAGCTGGACGCGGTCGTTGACGCCTTCGACCATCGTGACGTCCGCGGTGACCACGGCGCGGACCGCGCGGCCGTCAGCACGGGCGATGGCCAGCACATCGGTCAGGTACATCTCACCCTGGGCGTTGTCGGTGCCGAGGCGGCCCAGAGCATCGCGCAGCACGGCCAGGTCGAACGCGTAGATCCCGGAGTTGATCTCGTCGATCCCCCGCTGCGCGTCGGTGGCGTCCTTGTGCTCGACGATGCCCAGCACCTCGGTGCCGTCCTCGCTGCGCAGGATGCGACCGTAGCCGGTCGGGTCCGGCACCCGCGCGGTGAGCACGCTGACCGCGGCCCCGGCGTCCTCGTGCGCGGCGACGAGCTCCCGCAGGGCGGCCGGATCCAGCAGGGGGACGTCCCCGTAGGTGACCAGCACGGTGCCCTCGGTGGCCGCGACCTGGCCGAGACCGCACTGGACCGCGCGGCCCGTGCCCGGGATCTCGTCCTGGTCGGCGACCGTGACCTCGGGCGCATGCTCGGCGAGGTGCTCGGCGACGAGGTCGCGCTCGTGGCGCAGCACGGCGACCAGTTCCGAGGGGCTGGTGCCCTCGGCAGCGGTGAGCGCATGGACGAGGAGGGACCTGCCCCCGATCTCGTGGAGCACCTTCGGCGTCCGGGACTTCATGCGGGTCCCGGCGCCTGCGGCCAGAACGATGACAGCGGCGGGGGCAGGCGTCTCGGCTTTGTCCACGTCAGCGGCTCCTCGGATCGACGGGTGGTGTGGTGCGACAGCGCCGCAGCAGCAGCGGTGGGCGTTCCGCCATCAGGACTCGAACCTGAAACTTCAGAACCAAAATCTGAGGTGTTGCCGATTACACCATGGCGGAGCAGTCTCCGATGCCGCCGACCGCCCGGGGTCGAGGACCCGCGTGGCGGCGGGCGCAGCGGACTGCGGGCACGGGAGGCGGCGTCGCGGACGCGGGCCGATCCTATCGCCCGCGCGGCCGCGCGACGGACCACCGGGCCGCTGTGGAAGACTGCCCGCCATGGCGGAGAACGGTGCCCCGCGCGGGCGGCCCACCCGGATGACCGGCAGGCAGCGCCGTGAGCAGCTGCTCGCGGTCGGCCGGAGCGTTTTCGCCGAGCGCGGCTTCGACATGGCCAGCGTGGAGGAGATCGCCGCCCGGGCGAAGGTCTCCAAACCGATCGTGTACGAGCACTTCGGCGGCAAGGAGGGCCTGTACGCGGTGGTCGTCGATCGCGAGGTCAGTACGCTGCTCGCCGATCTGGAGCGCTCGCTGCGCGATCAGCGCGCCCACCCCCGCCTGCTGATGGAGCGGGCCGCGATGGCGTTCCTGTCCTACATCGACGAGAACGAGGACGGCTTCCGCATCCTGGTGCGCGACTCCCCCGTCAGCCAGGCCGGCGGGACCTTCTCCTCCCTGCTGACAGACGTGTCACAGCGCGTCGAGGAGATCCTGGCCGCCCAGCTGGCCCTGCACTCCTATCCCTCCCGGGACGCGACCATGTACGCCCAGATGCTGGTGGGGATGGTGGCCTACACGGGCCAGTGGTGGCTGGAGACCCGCGAGCCGGCCAAGGAGATCGTGGCCGCCCGCATGGTGAACCTCTCCTGGTTCGGACTGGCCGCCCTGCAGCGGGAGCCCGGCCTGCGTGGCGGCGACCGCCCCTGACCCGGTTCCGCGACCGTGGGCGCGTGCGTGACCGACGGGGGCCGGGGAGCAGCGGGACACGGGATCGGCGAGAGCGCGTGGATCGACGGGCGCGCGGCCGTGGGACGCGCCACCCGCGACGGTCCGGGCCCGCCCGGGCCGCGGGGCCGCCGCCTAGACTCGGCCCATGTCCACCTCGCCCTCCTCCCGTGGCGCCGCCACCGCGCACCATGACGAGGTCGACCGGATCGTCGAGGGCTGGCGGCAGGCGCGCGGAGACCTCGACATCGAGCCGCTGGCCGTCTTCTCCCGCATCTCACGCCTGGCCCGATACCTGGAGACCGCGCGCCGCGAGTCCTTCGCGGCCGCCGGTCTCGAAGGCTGGGAGTTCGACATGCTCTCGGCGCTGCGTCGCAGCGGGGACGATGCTCTGTCCCCCGGCGCGCTGATGCATCAGACGCTGGTCACCAGCGGCACGATGACCGCACGGATCGACAAGCTGGTCGCCCGCGGACTCGTCCGCAAGAACCGCAGCCCGCACGATGGCCGGGCGGTGGAGGTGCGTCTGCAGCCCGACGGGGTGGCCCGCGTGGACGCCGCCATGGAGTCCCTGCTGGCTGCCGAGCGCGAACTGCTGCGGCCCCTGACGGCCGACGGAAGATCCGCCCTCGCGGACACGCTGCGCTCGCTGCTGCTGACCTTCGAGGTGGACGACCCGCTGGAGGGCTGAATCCTCCGGGTCCTCCGGCCGCCGTGCCCGGCGCCGCTGCCCCGCCGTCATCTCCACTGCTCACGCGTTCCCGTCTTCGCAAAGGACCTCCCCTGCATGGCCCATCTCCTCGGCACCCAGTCCCTGCACGTCGCCCTGCCCGACCGCGTCCTGCTCGAGAACGTCACGGTCGGGATCGACGAGGGTGACCGCATCGGTGTGGTCGGTCGCAACGGTGACGGCAAGTCCACGCTGCTGCGACTGCTCGCACGGCTCCAGGAGCCGGACTCCGGCCGGGTCACCGTGCGCGGCGGCACCCGCGTGGGGGTGCTGAGCCAGCAGGACGAGGCGACGCTGGAGACCACCGTGCGCCACCGCGTGGTCGGCGACCGGCCCGAGTACGAATGGGCCTCCGATCCGCGGATCCGCGACGTCCTGGCCGGCCTGCTGGACGAGATCGACCTGGAGGCGCACCTGGCGGATCTCTCCGGCGGCCAGCTGCGGCGCGTGCACCTGGCCGAGCTGCTGGTCGGCGACTGGGATGTGCTGCTGCTGGATGAGCCGACCAACCACCTCGACGTCGAGGGCATCGCCTGGCTCGCCGAGCATCTGCGCCGTCGCTGGAGCGCCAAGGACGGCGGCCTCGTGGTCATCACCCACGACCGCTGGTTCCTC
The DNA here is from genome assembly GCF_059391765.1 of Brachybacterium sp. SYSU DS0246. NCBI lineage: Bacteria > Bacillati > Actinomycetota > Actinomycetes > Micrococcales > Dermabacteraceae > Brachybacterium > Brachybacterium sp. SYSU DS0246. Next base: position 21,718 of record NZ_JBZXYT010000018.1, read on the forward strand.
GACGCGGTCTGCACGCGCATGTGGGAGGTCCACGACGGCGTCGTCGATCCCTTCGAAGGCGGATACGCCGCCTACATCCTTCAGCGGGTCGAGCGCGACCGGCAGGCCGCGGCCATCGAGTCCAAGCGCCAGAACCTCATGCGCAAGGAGCTCGCCTGGCTGCAGCGGGGCGCCCCTGCCCGCACCTCGAAGCCGAAGTTCCGTGTCGACGCCGCCCACGAGCTGGTCGCCGATGAACCGCCGGTGCGCGACACCGTGGAGCTGACACAGCTGGCGACCTCCCGACTGGGCCGAGACATCATCGACCTGATCGACGTCGACGCCGGCTACGGGGACGTGCGTGTGCTGCACGACGTCACCCTGCACATCGGCCCGGCGGACCGGATCGGCGTGCTGGGCCCCAACGGCGCCGGCAAGTCGACCCTGCTGAAGCTCATCACGGGTGACCTCGAGCCGCAGGCGGGTCGCGTCAAGCGCGGCAAGACGGTCACGGTGCGCCAGGTCTCCCAGCGGATCGAGGGGCTCCAGGAGGACCAGGACTCGCGGATCAGCGACGTGGTGGGCCGCTACCGCAGCTCGTACCGCACCGGGAAGGACGAGGTCTCCCCCGGCCAGCTGCTGGAGCGGCTCGGGTTCACCGCGGCCCACCAGAAGGTTCGCGTCGGCGCCCTCTCCGGCGGTCAGCAGCGTCGCTTGAACCTGCTGCTGACGCTGCTGGAGGAGCCGAACGTCCTGGTGCTCGACGAGCCCACCAACGACATGGACACCGACATGCTGACGGCGATGGAGGATCTGCTGGACACCTGGCCGGGTCCGTTGATCGTGGTCTCGCACGACCGGTACCTGCTCGAGCGCGTCACCGAGATGCAGTACGCGGTCCTGGACGGTCAGGTCCGGCACGTGCCCGGCGGGGTCGATCAGTACATCCAGCTGCGCACGGCAGCGGAGCAGGCGGGCGCGGCGAGCGCCGGTGGCAGCGGCAGGAACGCCGGAGCGGGTACGCCCGCGGGAACTGCCCGGAGCTCGACGGAGGGCAGGGGCACGGGCGTCTCCGCGCCGCGCTCTGCCGCGGTCTCGGGAGCCGAGGCGCACGCGGCCCAGAAGGAGCTCGCGTCCGTGGAGCGCCGGATGGAGAAGCTCACCGGTCAGACCCAGAGGCTGCACGAGCGCCTGGCGGCTCACGATCAGTCGGACTACGTCGGGCTGCAGTCGATCGCCGAGGAGCTGCGCATGGTCGAGGCCGAGCTGGAGACGCTCGAGGAACGCTGGCTGGAGCTCTCCGAGCTGGTGGGCTGACCCTCTTTCTCAGCTCCCCGCGAGCACGCTCGGCTCAGCTCTCCTCGAGCACGCTCGCTCCGGGCGCCGAGCCTCTGGCCACCAGGCATGACTCGACCACCCCGTCGGCGGTGAGGAGCGAGGCCACCGAGTGCGCCTGATCCTCGTCCGCCACCAGCACGGCGACCGTCGGCCCGGAGCCGGAGACCAGGGCTCCCAGCGCGCCGGCCTGCTCCGCATGCTCGACCAGAGGCTCCAGCCCGGGATGCAGGGCGAACGCGGCAGGCTGCAGGTCGTTGTGCAGGGTCTGCCCCAGCAGCTGCGCGTCACCGCTGCTCAACGCCTGCAGCTGGCGCTCGTCGAGCTCCGGATGCTCCGCCAGGGCGCGGCCGCGCGCCAAGGCCAGCTCATCATGGCGACGGTAGACCTCCGGTGTCGAGAGGTGCCCGCCCGGGACCGCCAGCAGCCAGGTCCAGTCGCCATGGGTGAGGACCGTCGTGAGGTCGCCTCCGTTCCCGCGGCCCAGCGCGGTGTGACCGAGCATGGCGAACGGCACGTCGGCACCCAGCCGCGAGCCGAGCTGCCGCAGCCGCTCGCTGCCGAGCCCGAGGCCCCACAGACGGTCCAGAGCCACCAGGACGGCGGCGGCGTCGGCCGATCCCCCGCCCATGCCGCCGGCGACGGGCACCTGCTTGCGGATGTGCAGCGCGGCTCCCTCGTCCAGGTCGTACTCGCTGCGCAGCAGCTCAGCGGCGCGGAGGGCGAGATTGCTCGAATCCAGCGGGACCTCCCCGGGAACCTCGGCGTCGACCTCGAGGCGCAGGTCGGGGCTGCGGGTGACGGTGACCGTCTCGTACAGATCGACGGCCTGGAACAGCGTCGCCAGACGGTGGTACCCACGGTCGTCGAGCGCTCCCACGGCGAGCGAGAGGTTGATCTTTCCCGGTGCGCGCACGACAACCCGATCCCATCCGGCACTCATCACGCCGCCTCCTCACTCGCGCGGGCGATCGCCCGGAACTCGTCGATGCCGAGGGTCTCGCCGCGCGCGCCGGGGTCGATGCCGGCGGCGCGCAGGATCTGTTCGGAGCGCGCCGGGCCGCCGGCCCAGCCGGCGAGCGCGGCGCGAAGGGTCTTGCGTCGCTGCGCGAACGCGGCATCGACGATGGCGAAGACCCGGTCCCGTTCGGCCGCGGTCCCCAGCGGATGGTCATGACGCACGAGCTCGACCAGCGCCGAATCGACGTTGGGCACCGGCCAGAAGACCTGCCGGGAGATCCTGCCGGCGTGCACGGCGCGGCCGTACCAGGCGGTCTTCACGCTCGGACCTCCGTAGACGCGTGAGCCCGGGCCGGCGGTGAGGCGGTCGACGACCTCGGACTGGACCATCACCAGTGCCGTGCGGAGGGAGTCGAAGCGCTCGAAGGCCGTGAGCAGGATGGGCGTGGCCACGTTGTAGGGCAGATTCGCGACCAGTGTGCTCGGCGTTCCGGTGCGCGGCAGGGAGGGCAGCTCCGTGACCCGCAGGGCGTCGGCGTGCACGAGCCGGTACCGCTCCTCGTCGACTCCTCGGGCTCGCAGCGTCAGCGGCAGCAGCTCGGCGAGGCCGCGATCGAGCTCGATGGCGACGACGTCGGCCCCGGACTCCAGCAGCCCCAGGGTCAGCGACCCCAGGCCCGGCCCCACCTCGAGCACGGCCTGCCCGGCTCCGGTGCCGGCGCGCGCGACGATGGTGCGGACCGTGTTGGGGTCCATCACGAAGTTCTGACCGCGCTGCTTGGACGGACGGATACCGGCCGCCTCGGCCAGCTCGCGGATGTCCCGACCGGTCAGCAGCAGGTCCCCGCCGGCGCCATTCGCGGGGGCGCCGTCGGCGGAGCGGGCGGCGTCGTCAGCGGCAACGGCACCGTCGGCCGGCTCGCCGACGGGCTCGTGCGCGCTGCGAGGCGCTCGGGTGCTCATGCCGCCGTGGCTTCCGGCCACCGGTAGACCTGCTCGGTGGTGGAGCGGATCGCGCGGCACGTCTGCTCCAGATCGGTCCCGGTGACCTCCGCGATGGTGCCCATCGTGAACGGGATCAGATAGGAGGAGTTCGGGCGGCCGCGGTACGGCACCGGCGTCAGGAAGGGCGCATCGGTCTCGACCATCACCCGGCCCAGCCCCACCTCGGCCAGGGCCTCCCGCAGGTCACCCGCATTCTTGAAGGTGACGTTGCCGGCGAAGGACAGGTAGTAGCCGCGGTCCACGCACGCGCGGGCGAACTCGGCATCGCCCGAGAAGCAGTGGAAGACGGTGCGCTCGGGGGCGCCGTCGGCCTCGAGGACCTCGAGCACATCGCGGTGGGCGTCGCGATCGTGGATCTGCAGGGGAAGGTCCAGCTCCTTGGCCAGGGCGATGTGGGCGCGGAAGGCCTCGATCTGGGCCGTGCGGGCGGCCTCGTCCGTGCGCGAGGTGCGGAACCAGTCCAGTCCCGTCTCCCCCACCACCACCATCCCGGGCCCGCGCAGCAGCTCGGCGACCTCGGCGATGGCCGCATCGAGCGAGATCGTCGGCTCCCCGTCGTGGTCGCGGCCGCGCGCGTGCAGAGCTGCTTCGTTGGGGTGGACGGCGACTCCGCCGCGCAGCGAGGCCGGGCAGGACTCGGAGGCCAGCAGGGCCGCCGTCCAGCGCACCGCCTCGAGATCGGAGCCGATCGTGATCTGGGCGTCGATGCCGGCGGCCGCGGCGCGCTGGACGTGGTCGGCCACCCTCAGCTCCTGGTCGCCGTCGGCGAAGTCGAGATGGCAGTGGTTGTCGATCACCGGGAACGGCAGCGGCTCCGGGGCGGGCGGCCAGGAGCGGTCGCGAGACCTTCCGCGCGGGTCGATCTGCTCCCGGCTGCGCACCGGTGCGGAGGCGCCCGGCTCAGCTGCGGCCGGCGCCGATGCGCCCGGTACGGCGGCGGCCCCTGAGCCGGAGGCTCGACCGGTCTCGTTCTCGTGCGGTGACGACATGGGACCATCGTAGGAGGATCTTCCACGGCACCGAGCCACTCCTGCAGTGCTCGTCCGCCGGCCGGTTCCGTCGTCATCCGGTTCCGTCTCCGTCGGCCGGTCCGCTCGTCGCACGATGGGCCCACCCGGACGTTCGCGGTGGGCAAGGTCACGACATCGGGTCAGCTCCGGGGGAGGCGCGAGAGCGGCCGATATGGCAAGATGGGCGGTCGTTGCGCGTCCTGTCGTGCACCCGAGCGCCCCGACTCATCTGGACCGGGTTCGGGTCGCTGCTCGGGAAGGATGCCAGCGCACGATCATCCTCCAGACCGTCAAGGAGCGTTCCCATGGCAGTGCCCAAGTTCAAGATGTCCCGCTCTCGTACGCGGTCCCGTCGCTCGCAGTGGAAGGCGCACAACGCCGACCTCGTGCAGGTGAACGTCCGCGGCCGCAGCGCCGCTGTGCCGCGCCGGCTGGCCAAGGCCTACCAGCGCGGTCTGCTCCAGATCGACGACTGATCCGGTCGGGCCCGTGGCCCGATCCATCCAGTCCGCACGAAGCCCCCGGTACCTGATGGTGCCGGGGGCTTCGTCGCGTCCGCAGGACCGCCAGGAGGCCAAGGACGTCCGAGAAGCAGTCAGCCCTTGCCGCGCGGCGCGTGAGTGTCCTTGCGTCGCAGCGCCTGGTCGTAGAGCTCGCTGGCCGTGATGCCCGGGGCGCTCCTGGCGGCGGCCTTCGCGGCATCCTTGAGCCGCTCCCCCGCCGCGGCCCGGGCCAGGACGTCCTCGACCAGATCCTCCGCGCTGGCCGCGACCGGCTCGGCCCCGGCCACCACGATCACGACCTCGCCGAGCACCTCGGTGGCCTCCGCCCAGGCGACCAGCTCGCCCAGGGTGCCGCGCTGGATCTCCTCGTAGGTCTTGGTCAGCTCCCGCGCGACGGCACCGCGGCGCTCGAGGCCGAACGCCTCCGCCATCGCGGCGAGCGTCACGGCGGTGCGACGTGGTGACTCGAAGAACACCATGGTCCGCTGCTCGGTGGCCAGAGGTTCCAGAGCGCTCGCGCGACGGCCCTCGCGACGCGGCGGGAATCCCTCGAAGGTGAACCGGTCCGGTGCGATCCCGGACGCCGCCAGCGCGGTCAGCACGGCCGACGGGCCCGGGATGACCGTGACCGTGTACCCGGCCTCGGTCGCGGCACGCACGGCACGGAATCCGGGATCGGAGACGACGGGCATGCCGGCGTCCGTGACGATCAGGACGCGCTCACCCTCGCCGAGGGACTCGAGCAGGACGTCGGTGCGCTCGGCCTCATTGTGCTCGTGGTACGAGAGGATGCGCCCCTGCGCGGTCACCTCCAGCGCGCTGAGGAGACGCGCCAGACGCCGCGTGTCCTCCGCCGCGATGACGTCGGCCTCCCCCAGCGCCCGCATCAGGCGCACGGACGCGTCCAGCGGATTGCCGATCGGCGTGGCGGCGAGGGTGAGGACTCCGGGTTCGAGCATCCGGCCATGCTAGCCAGCCGGCGCCCCGTGCGTCCCCGGGACGGGGCAGGGGCGATGACCTAGCATGTGCGGGTGCACACGGAGGAGGAGGCGACTCATCGCGCCGATGTCGATGAGGAGCCCGGTGCACTGCTGAGCTCCTACCGGCGCCGCCTGAAGACCTTCGACCTGCCGCTGTCCCGCCTCGCCTGGGCCGGTGCCATGGCGCTGTTCGGTCTGGCGCTCGTGCTGCGGCTATGGGGCCTCGGCTCGATCGGGGAGCTCATCTTCGACGAGACCTACTACGTCAAGGATGGCTACGCCCTCACCCACGAGGGCGTGGAGATGTCGTGGCCGGACGAGCACGACTCCGTGTTCGAGGCCGGTGATGTGGACACCTATGAGGACACCGGGTCGTACGTGGTCCACCCCCCGCTGGGCAAATGGCTGATCGGCGGCGGGATGACGCTGCTGGGCGCTGACAACGCCTGGGGCTGGAGGATCTCCTCCGCGATGCTGGGCGCAGTGGCCGTGCTGATGCTCGCCCGCATCGGGCGCCGGCTTTTCCGCTCGACCACCGTCGGCCTGATCGCGGGCCTGCTGCTCGCGGTGGACGGGATGCATCTGGTCCATTCGCGCACCAGCCTGCTGGACCCCTTCGTCATGTTCTTCGCCCTGGCCGCTTTCGGGGCGCTGCTGATCGACCGTGACCGCTTCCGCGAGCACCTGGCGCTGCAGGCCGTGAAGCTCCATGGCGCCGCCGAGGCCGAGCCGCGCCTCGGCGTCTCCGGCGGATGGCGGCCGTGGCGCCTGTTCGCCGGGGCACTGCTGGGCATGGCCTGTTCGGTGAAATGGTCCGGCATCTACTTCGTGGCCGTGTTCGGGATCATGACCGTGCTGTGGGACTGGTGGGCCCGCCGCAGCGTCGGCCAGCGCCGATGGCTGCTCGGCGGCCTCGTCAAGGACGCGATCCCGGCGTTCTTCGCGACCGTGGGCACGGCCCTGGTGGTCTACCTCGCCTCCTGGGCGGGCTGGTTCGCCTCCGCCATCGGGTACAACCGGCACCTCGCGGCGGAGCAGGGCGCGGCGACCGGGTTCGGGCCGCTCGATTCGCTGATCTCGCTGTGGCTCTATCACCGCCAGGCCTACGACTTCCACATCGGACTGGACTCCGAGCATCCCTATCAGGCCAACCCGTTGGGCTGGCCTCTGATGCTGCGGCCGACGAACTTCTACTACCGCTCCTACGAGTACAGGGAGAACGGCTGCGAGGTCGCCGAGTGCGCCTCGCACATCCTGGACGTGGGCAACCCGTTGATCTGGTGGCTGGGCAGTCTCGCAGTGCTGGTGACCCTGGTGATCGCGATCCTGCGACGCGACGGGCGTGCGTGGGCTGCTCTGGCCGGCATCGCGGCCGGCTACCTGCCGTGGCTGCTGTATCTAAACCGCACCATCTTCACCTTCTATGCGGTCGTCTTCGAACCCTGGCTGCTGCTGTGCCTGGCGTACGTGCTGGGCCTCGTCATCGGCCCGCCCGGCGCCGACGCGGAGAGACGCCTGGCCGGAGGTCTTTTCGCCGGCTCGCTGCTGGTGCTGATCGTGCTCGTCTCCGCCTTCTTCTGGCCCATCTGGACCGGTCAGGTGATCGATCTGGAGCAATGGCGCTACCGCATGTGGCTGCCTGGCTGGACCTGATCATCTCGGGACCGTCGAGGATGTGACCACGGTTACGATTGCCGCATGGCTCCGGACTCCTCAGCCCTGCGCGACCTCGCCCGCGATCTCGGTGTCGGCACCGACTACTCGGGCTGGGACGGCACTCGTCGAGCCGTCGCCGATTCCACCCTGCATGCCGTGCTGGCCGCCCTCGGGACACCCGTGGAGACCGAGGAGGACATCGCCCGCGTCCGGGCCGAGCGGGAGCTGGCCCCCTGGACCCGCACCCTTCCCCCGGTGACCGTGCTGCGGCAGGACCGCTCCACCACCGTCCCGGTCCACGTCGACCACGGCACGCCGGTCACCACGCACCTGCTGCTGGAGGACGGCGGCCGCCGCGACCTGGCACAGGTGGAGGACTTCACGGCTCCCGTGGAAGTCGACGGGCGCCTCCGAGGCCGGGCCGGCTTCTCCCTCCCGGAAGGTCTGCCTCTGGGCTGGCACCGTCTGGTCGCGGACACGGCGAGCGGCACCGAGGAGGCCGACGTCGTCGTGACGCCGGCACGGCTCACGACTCACGAGCAGTTCCTCTCCCGCCGCGGGTTCGGCCTCCAGGCCCAGCTGTACTCCGTGCGCTCGCCGCGGTCGTGGGGCATCGGCGATCTCGCGGACATGCGGGACCTGGCCGCCATCACCGGCGCCCGTCACAGCGCGGACTTCCTGCTGGTCAATCCGCTGCACGCCTCCTACCCGACGCCGCCGATGGAGCCCTCGCCGTATCTGCCGGTCACCCGCCGCTTCACCAGCGCGCTCTACCTGCGCCCGGAGGACGTGCCCGAGTACCGAGAGCTGACGGACATCGCGCGGCAGCGGCTGGCGGTGCTGAAGCGGGAGGTCGACGGATGGAACGCCCGCACGGACCGGCTCGAGCGCGACGACGTGCTCCGCGCGAAGCTGGACGCGCTCGAGGAGCTGTTCGCCGTTCCACTGACCCCGGCTCGCCGAGCCCTGCTGGAGGCCTACCGCGAGCGGGAGGGACAGGGCCTCGAGGACTTCGCCACCTGGATGGCGATCGCCGAACGGGCACGCACGTCCCCCGAGGGCGCCGGGTCGGATCTGCTGGAGCACCTCGACGAGGCCGCCATTCAGCAGTCGCGCCACGACCTGGCCGACCGCATCGAGTTCCACATCTGGACGCAGTGGCTGCTGGACGAGCAGATGCGCGGGGCCCAGGCCGCGGCGCGCGAGGCCGGCATGCGCATCGGGATCATGCACGACCTGGCCGTCGGTGTGGAGCAGGTCGGCGCCGACTCCTGGCGCCTGCGCGGGGTCCTCGCCGACGGCGTCACGGTCGGCGCTCCGGCGGACCAGTACAACCAGCAGGGGCAGAACTGGCACCAGCCGCCGTGGCACCCGCAGCGGCTCCGTGATGCCTCGTACCGGCCCTGGCGCGACATGCTGCGCACCCTGATGCGTCACGCCGGGGCGCTGCGCATCGACCATGTGCTGGGGCTGTTCCGGCTGTGGTGGATCCCCGAGGGCGTGGAGGCCGCCGAGGGCGCCTACGTCTCCTACGACCACGAGGCGATGATCGGGATCCTGGCCCTGGAGGCGGAGCGCTCCGGGACCGTGGTGGTCGGCGAGGACCTCGGCACCTTCGAGCCATGGGTGCGCGACTTCCTCGTCGGACGCGGAATCCTGGGCACCTCGATCGTCTGGTTCGAGTACGACGAGGAGGGGCGGCCGCTGCGGGCGGAGGATTACCGCACCCTGTGCATGGCCTCGGTGGGCACCCACGATCTGCCGCCGACGGCCGGGTACCTCGCCGGCGACCACGTCGAGCTGCGCCACCAGCTGGGACTGCTCGAGCGGGAGCTGGAGGCGGAGCAGCTCGAGGACGCCGCCGGGCGCGAGCAGGTCCTCGACGTGCTGCGGGCCGAAGGGCTGCTGGAGGAGACCGCCCCCGGTCAGGACGCGGTCGAGGACACCGTGATCGCCCTGCACCGGCACCTGGCGTCGACGCCGTCGGTTCTGCTCGGGGTGTCGTTGGTGGACTGCGTCGGTGAGCGGAGGATCCAGAACCAGCCGGGCACGGATGAGGAGTACCCCAATTGGCGGATCCCCCTGGCCGATGCCGCGGGGGAACCTGTGGGAGTCGACGACATCGCGACCGATGAGCGCAGCGCGCGCCTGCTGGCGGCGGTGCGCGAGGGCATCAGGCCGCGGTGACCTGGGCCCAGTTCGGGCGTTCGGCCAGGAAGTCCCGCGCAGCGCTCTGAGCGCCCTCGAGGGTGTGGTGGGCGCCCCAGCCGCACTGGACCTCGTTGGCGGCAGGCACCTCGTCGGCCTCGACGAGATCTCGCAGCGTCGCCTCGAGCAGCGGGGCGAAGTCCTCCGGGGTGTGGTCGCCGACCAGCAGCACGTAGAAGCCGGTGCGGCAGCCCATCGGCGAGACGTCCAGGACGTCACGGGAGTGGTTGCGCATGTGCTCGGCCATCATGTGCTCGAGGGAGTGGACGGTCTCCGAGTCGAGGTGGGCGACGTTGGGCTGGGTGAAGCGCACGTCGAACTTGGTCAGCACGTCGCCGGCGGGCAGCTCCTTGCGATCCGCGATCCGGATGTAGGGGGCCGCGACGGTGCGATGGTCGAGGTTGAAGCTCTCGACGTTCATCCGAGGCTGCTGAGGCTGCTGGGTCTGCGGGCTCTGGGGGGTCTGGTCCGTCATCGGGACTCCTTCGCGGGGTGCGGGTCGATGGCCGCGTCAGCGGCCGGGTCGGGTGGTGCGGTTCGACCGGGCGGGGCGCCCGGACCGGGAGCTGCCGGCGGCGCGCGCGCCGCTGGAGCGGCCACCGCCGCTGGACCGGCCGCGCTCGCCGGAGCGTTTGCCGTCGCCGGAGCTCTTGGGGTCGATGGAGCGTTTGCTGTCGGCGGCATCGCTGCCCCGACCGGAGCGCGGGGTGCGACCACGGACGACGCCGACGAACTCCTGACGCAGTTCGTCGTCGCGCGCCCGGGGCCAGACCAGAGCGATCCGGGTCGGTTCGGCGTCGGCCAGCGGGCGGTGGGCGGCGTCCTTGCGGTGGTGGAGCCGAGCCAGGGACAGGGGCATGCGGGTGTACCCGATGCCGGTGGCGACGACGGCGACGCGGTCTGCGGCGTCGTCGGGATCCTGCGGGAGGATCTCCGTCTCGTCGGCCAGGTCGGCTTCGTGGACCTCGTCCAGGAGGCTGAGGACGTTCTCGGTCCCGACGACGACCGCCGGGCGCTCCTCCCACAACGCGACGACGTGGAGATCGTCGGCCGGGATCGGCAGCCGGACGAAGCACATGTCGACCTCTCCGCCCTGCAGAGCCTCGTGCTGGCGGGAGAACGGGACCGGGGCGAGGTCGAGCCAGGCCTCGCGGCGCGCGGACTTCCACCGGCGCAGGAACCGGTCGGGCTCGACACCGGGCACGTAGCCGACGCGCAGGGTGCGGGTTTCCATGGGCCCAGCCTACGGCGCACCGGCGGCGAGCGGCACGATGTCACCGGCGCCGCGGAGATGGTCAGAGCGCGGCGGCCTCGGGAAGCGCGGTGCCCAGGAGATCGACCAAGGTATCGGCGCTGACCTCGCGCAGCGCCGTCGAACTCGTCTCGTCCTGCGGGGTGTCCATCACGAACACGGCGTCGGAGGTGGCCATGATCGAGACCTGGACCGAGTCCGGCCCTCGGTCGGCGGTCGTCAGGACGCTCAGCGCGCGCGTGTCCTGGAGGCGTCGCGCGATGTCGCTGTCGGTGCCCTCGAAGTCGGAGAGCGTGCCGTCGATCGGTTCGCCGTCCTCGTCACCGGCGACCGAGTTCTGGTCGACGTAACGGGCCAGCCGGGCAGGGAGCGCCTCCCGGGTGGGAACACTGAAGTGATGGAAGCCGTCGACGGTGACGAACTCCTCGAGCACCCCGTCGTGAGGGAACACGTAGACGATGATCTCCGTGGTCTGGTCGGCCACGCGACGCGTGAGATTGACCAGGGCCAGGGGCGCGGAACGCAATGTCAGGAGCCCGGCGAGCGTGCGATCGAGCTGTGCCGTGCGTTCGGCCGGCGCCTCGGTGGCGAGATCCTCCCCCTCGTTCTCCCGGCCCTCGTCGGTGAACTGGACGAGGCCGCGGGCGGTCAAGGACCTCAGCGCCACGGCGGCGGCCGGATCACGATCGAGCCCGGAGGCGTCCAGGAAGGGCGTCCCCGCGGGGTCGAGGGCCTGGTTCCCCCTGAGCGCGATCAGCTCCTCGTCGGTGAGCACGGCGAGGACCTCTGCCTTGCTGCTCGCGGCGGCGAGGATCTCGTATGCCCCGGCGGCATCGCGTTCGGTACGGAGGGTCTGCTGGGTCATGCTTCTCATCCTAAGGTCGCTGCGGCAGGGTCAGAGGCCCACCAGGCCACCGAGCGAGTCGAGACCGTCGCTGACCGTATCGCCGACGGCCTCGGCCGCATTGCCCACGGCGTCACTGACGGTCGAGGCCGTATTGCTGACCGTCTCTCCGACGGTCTCGGCGGCGTTGCCCACGGCATCGCTGACGGTTGATGCGGCGTTGCTGACCGCCCCGACCGTGGCCTCGGCGGCGTTGCCCACCGCGTTGGTGATCCCGTCCCAGTTCTCGTACACGGTCTTGCCGAGATCCATCCCGATCGAGACCACTCCGGCGGCCGCGCCGATCGCCCCCACCACGGGGGCGGCAGGGCCTGTCAGCGGGGCGATCGCCAGCAGCGTGCCTCCGGCCGCTCCGATCCCACCGCTGACCTGGTCGTACGTGTTGTCCGCCGTGAATGCCTGATGGATCCCGACGCCGATGTCGACGAACGGCAGGGCTTTGCCGAGCATCCTGCCGCCGGTCTTGAGGAACGGAGCGACATCATCGAGCTTGTTGAGGTACTTCCCCGGTTCGAAGTTCCCGATCGACGACGGCAGCCCCAGTTTGCCGAGCACGTTCTCGGCGGCCTTCTGCCACCCCTTGCCACTCGAGAACAGTTCATCGAGGTACGCGCCGCGCCACAGCTTCTGCAGGCCGCGTTGCGCCAGCTCCGCATATTCGCCGGCGGCGGACGGGATGCGACCCAGGAAATCCGAGAGCTGCTTGAGCTTGAGGTACATGGACTGACCGTCCTTGACCAGGTCCTTGATGAACCCGATCGGACTGAACCCGTCCTCTCCTCCCCCGCCGCCCGAGCCGGCGCCTGAGCCCCCGGCGCCGCCGGCACCCGAGGCAGCGTCCTGCTCCTCGGCGTGCGCCTCGAGGTCCCGCGCGCGCTGGGAGAGTTCGGTGTGGCGCAGGTCGAACAGCGTGGCCACGCTGCCGGTCCAGTTCTGGCGGAAGGCATCCGCGTCGGGCCCCTGCCAGATGCTCTCGTCGAGAACCATGGGCTCGAGCGTCTCGCGCAGCTCGCTCAGCCGCTGCGCCTGCTGTGTGACCCGTTGTGCGTGGTCGCGCAGTTGGCCGGTGTCGGCTCCGAAGAACCCACTCATTCGTCGCCTCCGTCGTCAGCTGGCCGGGCACGGTGCTCGGTCGCCCGGGTCATCATCATGGCCACGACGCTACCGCCCGCAGCGGCGGCTGCCCATGGGGAGGACTCCCCATGCCCGGACGCCGCGCCCCTACGATGAGTGCATGACACCGACCCGTGCCTCGATGAGCTACGCGACCGCCTTGAACCGGAACGAGCTGTTCGAGAGCCCGGGGCTGCGCCGCGATATCCCGGCCGTCCTGGCCCCCGACGAGGAGGTGCTGCTGGTGCTGCCGGGTGTGGGTGGGGATTTTCCGGATGTCATGATCGCCACGGATCGACGATTCCTGCTGGCATCGGTCGCGGGCCCGCTGAAGAAGGCCAAGGTCAAGCGCGAAGTTCCGGCCCGAGGCATCACCGGCGTCGAGTACCGTCCGGGAGTGTTCTCCCGCGTCCGCGTCCGGGTGGCCGATGGACGTGATGTGCGGATGATGCCCCACCGCAAGGCGGACGCCGAGCGGTTCGCGACAGAATTCGCCCACGTGATCCGCACCGGGCGCCTGCCGTCGTGAGTATGTCCCCGTCGGGAGGATCCCCGGGGCACGACGCCCTGCCCCGTCGGCACCGTCAGATCGAGCGTTCGGTGCGCGCCAGTATCCGTAGCAGATCGGGCGTGAACCGTTCAGAGCGGCCGAGGTTGACCAGGTGGGTGCCGTAGCCCAGCACCTCGAGCCGTCCCCGCGGGGCGGCGTCGGCGAAGGCACGTTCGTGCAGACGGAACTGGTCGACGCGAGGGTTCAGGATGGTCACCGGCACCGAGATGCTGCTCAGTGCCCCGAGCAGGTCCAGTGAGGCGACCGCGCTCATCGCCGGCGGCACCACGTCGGTGCCCGCCCTGCCACCTCGCACGTAGGCGCGGGCGCCCGCGCGGCCGAGGACCGCGGCCAGCGCCGGCGGCGGTCCTCCCGAGCCTCGCTCCCGAGTCCCCGGCAGAAGGTCGGTCGCCGTGATGGCCAGGCCGTACAGCCACGCTGTGCGCGCGGTGGGCTGGGCCGAGGCCCCGACGACGAGCGAGGCCAGCAGTTCGCGGTCCTCGATCTCAGCGGCGGCGTGGATCGCGAGCATTCCGCCGAGCGAGGAGCCGACAAGGTGCACTGATCGCCTCTCGGGCCCGGCCGCTGTCTCGATCGCCTCGGTGATGGCCGCGAGCGCGGTGGCCAGTGTGAAGGGCTCGCCGCAGCGGGTTCCATGGCCGGGCAGATCCGGCGTGATCACCCGGTGCCCGGCGGCGCGCAGCGACGGCACCTGCCGGTCCCACTGGCTGGCGGAGGTGCGGGCGCCGTGGACCAGGACGACCGGCCGGGGCGCAGCCCTCACGCCGACACCGTGTGCCCGGCGCAGCGACGCAGCACCTTCGCGAAGCGCTTGGGGCGCGAGAGGTTGGCGATGTGCCCGGCGTCGTGGAGGATCACCAGCTCGCCCTTCTGCGCTGCATCGAGGAAGAGTGCTTCGTGGCGGCGGAACGGGTCGTGCTCCCCGTTGACGAAGGTCAGGGGCACCTCGATCGCGGCGACGTCGGCGAGCAGGTCGAGGGAGCCGATGGCCCGCACCACGGTGCGCACCACCCCGCGGGCGCGGCCGCCCCCGTAGTACCGGCGCGCGGCCTTGCGGGTGTGGCGCCGGGCGAAGGATCTCTGCACCCGCGTGTCGGAATCCCCGGGCAGCCAGTCCTTCATCGACATCCACAGCCCGTACAGCCGCGCCATCGTGGGGCCGGGGACGATGGTGCAGTCCGCGGCGACCACACCGGCCAGCCGCCCGGGGTTCCGCGCCGCCCAATGCAGGGTGAGATAGCCGCCGAGGGAGAGCCCGACCAGCAGCGGTGGCTCCCCGCAGGCGCTGACCGCCTCCTCGATGGTCTCCATCGCGGCCTCGAGCGTGAACTTCTCGCCGTGACGGTCGCCGTGGCCGGGCAGGTCCGGAGCGAACACTTCGAACCCACGCTCGCGGAGGCGGCGGGTCTGGCCCTTCCACATGGTGCGGGAGGAGCGCACGGCATGGATCAGCACGATGCTGGTGGTCATCGTGGTCCCTCCTGTGCGCCGCGCGGCCTGCCGCTCCCCGACGGGAGACTACCCGGTCCGGCGGCCGTCGGGAGCGCGCTCCGTACCCACGGCTACCCTGGGCGCATGCCGAGCTACCGCATGCATCTGCCGATCGGTGAGCTGCTGCCCGGGGCCTCCCCCGGCGACGTCACGGAGCAGGCGAAGCTGGCGCTGGGCACGCTCCACGCGGTGGAGAAGACGGACGTCGAGGCTCCCCTGGTGGGTGGGCGACGGGTGGGTCGCGTGGTGCTGCGGTTCGCGGTCGATGCCAGCAGCAGGCCGGAGGAGGACGCAGCGGCCCGGCACGCCCTGACCGTGGTCATCGACCACCTCGAGCGCAGCGTCGGCCGCATCGCGCCGCAGAGCGCCATCGTGCTCACTCGCGGGGGCGCGGGTCGGTTCCCGGCGATCGGGCCGGGCTGAACCGGATCGGCAGCGTTCTCATCCCTCCGCGGCGTCGTGGCCCGGCGTCGCGTCACCTCGGATCGTCAGCTGCAGGAACACCAGGTCGAGCCAGCGGCCGAACTTGACGCCCACCTCCGGCATCCTGGCCACCTCGACGAAGCCGAGCTTCTCGTGCAGGCGGATGGATCCCGCGTTCCCGGCCTCGATCCCGGCGACCATGACGTGGATCCCCTGCTGCTGCGCCCTGTCCATCAGTTCCAGCATCAGCGACCTGCCCACGCCGTTGCCCTGCTGACCATCCCTGACGTAGACGGAGTTCTCGACCGTGTGGCGGAAGCCGTCGCGTGCCCGCCAGGTTCCATACGAGGCGTAGCCCAGGACCGAGCCATGCTCATCGACCGCGACCAGGACCGGGAAACCGGCCTGCCGCCGCTGGGTGAGCCAGGCGGCGCGGTCGGCGAGGTCGACGGGGTGGTCGTCCCACACCGCTGTCGTGTGCCGCACGGCGTCGTTGTGGATCTCGGTGATCGTCTCCAGGTGCGTGCTGTCCGCGTCTCGGATCTCCACTGCGGCGTCCTCTCCTCGGCTGCCGGTTCCGGTCCGTGTCGGCGATGGTGGTCGGAGGACGCTCATGACGGCGGCCGCCCGTCCGGGCCCGGACGCCACATGTCGAAGCGCAGATCCTCGTCGATCGCGAAGTACGTGCTGGGACCGCCGCCGCGCACCACCGGTTCGGCCTTCGCGGTCTGGTAGATGCCGCCTGCCAGCAGCGCCTCGGCGATGTGCACGCCGACCACCTCACCGAAGACCACCCGATTCTCGGTGGCGGCACCGCTGGCCGCCTGCAGGATGACGATCTGCGTGAGGCGGCACTCGAAAACCGTACGGGATTCGGCCACGTGGGGGACGCTGACCACGCGCGAGGGTGCGGGGGTGAGACCGGCGAGCTCGAACTCGTCGACCTCCGGCGGCGCGGGAGCCGAGGTCACGTTCATGGCCTCGGCGAGCTCCCGGCTGACCAGGTTCCAGCAGAACTCGCCGGTGGCCTCGATGTTCGTGAGCGTGTCCTTGGTCCCGCTGCTCGAGAAGCCGATGATCGGCGGGGTGTAGCAGAACGCGTTGAAGAAGCTGTATGGCGCGAGGTTGAGGACCCCGTCGGCCGAACGGCTCGAGATCCACCCGATCGGCCGCGGCGCGATGATGGCGTTGAACGGGGAATGCGGGAGCCCGGTCCCGGAGGCCGGCTCGTAGAAGTGCTGCTTCGGGGCGGCCGTGGGCGTCACCGGAGAGTCCCGGAATCTCGGCGCTGCTCCACGGCTGCTCCCTTCCTCGAGAAAGACACTGAGCCACGTCATCGACGATGGCGATGACGTGGCTCAGGGCATTCGGTGGAGCTAGGGGGATTCGAACCCCCGACCTTCTCATTGCGAACGAGACGCGCTACCAACTGCGCCATAGCCCCATGTCGCGTGGCGACCACGACAGATTAGCACTGAGCTGGCCGAGGCGCCGACTCGTCGCGGGACCCTTGACGAGGATCACAGATCCTCCGCCCCGACCATCGGACCTCACCGAGCGGCGAGGCGGGCGTCCTGGACCTGCTGCATCAGCTCGTCGAGCACGTCGATCCGCTCGGGCCCGGTGCACGCGACGTAGGTGGGCTGGAGGTGGTCCGGACGGGCCGCGTCGCCGGTGCCGGGCCAGGTGCGCACCGAGCCGCCTGCGCGGCGCAGGATGTGGAAGCCGGCTGCGATGTCCCAGGAGTTGATGGTGCCCAGCGCGGTGGCGTCGGCCCACCCCGCCGCGACGTAGGCCAGCTCGATCGCTGCCGAGCCGAGATGACGGACGGCCGAGACGTCGAGGGCCATGCGGACGTTCGCCTGCGCGGCCAGCTCCGGCAGTTCCTCGGTGACCCGGTGACCGGGGAACCCGGAGAGCACCAGGGCATCCGCTGCGGGGCGCGTGGAACGCGGCTGGATCGGGACCCCGTCGAGCAGGGCGGGCCCGTCGGCCGCGGAGAAGACCGTCCCGAGGATCGGCAGGTCGATGACGCCGGCGACGAGCTCGTCGTCCACGGCGACGCCGATCGAGATGCAGAACAGCGGCAGTCCGGCGGCGAAGTTGCTGGTGCCGTCGATGGGGTCGACGTAGAAGGTCACGACCGGCCCCTCCGCGGGAGCGTCCTCGACGGGCCGCTCTCCGCCCTCCTCGCCGACGATGCGGCAGGTCGGCAGCAGTCGCCGCAGCTCGGAGACGACGATGTCCTCGCTGGCGCGGTCGTGCACGGTGACGATGTCGTGGCTGGAGGTCTTGTACTCCCGCGCCAGGTGGTTGCGGTCCAGCGAGCGGATGTAATCGGCCGCGAGCGTCGCCGCGGAGCTGGCGATCTCCAGCAGCTGCGAGGGCGCGGGGACGGGCTCTGACGGGGTGCGGGGCGCGGAGGAGATGCTCATCGCGACCAGAATATGTCGCTCCGGACCCGGCGCGCCGCCCCCGTCAGGGGGTGGGACCGTCACGCTCGTCCGCGGCCCCGAGACGTGTGGGCCCGGGGTCGCGCCGGCCGGCGGCAGGAGTCGTATCGATGCGCGGGGCCTGCGAGGTCAGGCGCCGCGGCGCCGTGCGAGGACCTCGTCGAGGCGGAGGTCGAGCGCCGGTGCGAACTCCTCATCGGCCGCTTCGAGCTCCTCGACATCGGCATTCTCGAGCGGCACCGAAGTGGCCTGCATGCTCTGACGGTGAGCGGCATGCCGGGTGGCGAGATCCTCGACCTCGCCGTGCAGGGCGTAGGTGGGGCGCGGGACCGGGCGCGGCGTCCACTCCCCTGCGGCGGCGACATGGTGGGCGGCGCGCTCGGCCACGGCTTCGAGGGGTTCGCGCCGAGCCGGCGCGTCCTGGTCCGGCTGCGAGGTCTCCGGCTTCGTCGGCGAGCTCGTGCCGGCCTCGGCGGCGCGGCGGGCGTTCTCCTGCTCGGCCCGCTGCCGGCGGGCGAGGGTCGCGGCGCGGGTGAGGCGGGCCCTGCGCTCCAGCTCGGCGCGGCGGAGTCCGACCAGATAGGCGGCGAGGCCGATCACGGCGATGGCGGGCACCCACCACGGGGCGACCTGCACGGCCGCGAGAGCGGTCAGGGCCAGTGATCCCAGCAGCAGGACGGTCAGCACGGTCCGCTGGACGCGGCGCGAGCGCGCACGCTCCTCGAGGTGGTCGATGCGGATACCGGGCACGGCGTCGAACCGGGGACGGCTGGTGGGATCGGCAGGGCGCAGGAGCAGACGGTCCTGGGACATGGGGGCATTCACCTCACGGGACGAACGGCGGGAGTGGACGGCTGCGGACAGATCCCGCGCCTCCGAGGTCATCTCGGTGAGTTCAGCTGCGCGGGCGCGCCCCATCACGTCGCGACGGCTCGCGGTGCGCGGGAGGGCATAGGCCACCCACAGCAGCAGCAGCAGGCCGAAGAGCACGGCCCCGAGGTTGATGGACTCCACACCGACACAGTAATGACACCGATGTGATTTCCCTGGTCACGTGGCGGGCGTGTCGCGGGGGAACTCTCTGTGAAGTCGGGCGAGGACCCCACGGCCCTGATCGTCCGTGGCGACTTCATCGGCGGTGAGCGCGAAGACGAGGTGATCCCGCCAGGCCCCGTCGACGTGGATCGCGGAACGGCGCAGCCCTTCCGATCGCAGGTGGAGCTTCTCCACCACGCGCAGGCTCGCCGCGTTGTCGGGCCGCACCGTGACCTCGATACGGTGCAGACCCAGCTCGGCGAAGAGATGGTCGATCACCAGGGCGGCCGCGCGCGGGACCATCCCGTGGCCGGCCTGACCGCGGTCGATCCAATAGCCCAGCACTGCCGAGCGCAGGGCGCCGTACTGGATGGGGCCGGCCGTGATCTGCCCGGCCAGCCGGCCGCGGACGGTGATCGCCAGGGGCAGATGAACCCCCAGCCTGGCCTGCTGCTCGTTCCAGCGGCGCACCGTGGAGAACGGCAGCTGCCGGGCGTCGCGCTCGGGATCGGTGGCGTCCCAGGGGCGCAGCCAGTCGCTGTTGCGCTGACGCAGCCGCTCGAAATCGGAACGGTCGCGCCGCCGCAGGGGGCGCAGCGTCAGCTCCCCATCGCGCAGGGTCAGCGGCCAGACATGAACCATCGCGTCATCGTAGACGCGGCGATGCCTCCGTGCGCAGGTGGTTCACGGAGCCCGTGGAGTCCTGTGGGACTCTGGTGCCATGGGCGCGGACACGGACCCGGACGCGATCATCCGGCGCAAGCGCGAGCTGCGCAGCACGCTGCGAGCCCGCCGCTGGCAGCGCTATGGCGGTGACTCCGGTGCCCGGCGCCGGGAACAGGAGGCGGGACGGCTGCTCGAGCACGCCGCTCCCCTCGTCTCCCGTCTCGAGGCGCAGGCGGCCCACGGCGGCGCCCCACTGGTCGCCGCATACCACCCCACGCCGACCGAGGCCGACGTGATGCCGCTGGCGGGGGCACTCGCCGCCGCGGGCGCCGAGCTGATCTTCCCCGCGGCCGCCGGTCGCGAGCTCGAATGGGTGAGGTGGGACGGCCGCTCCGGCTTCGTCGACTCCCCCGGTCGCGGCTTCGGGAAGGAGCCCACCGGTGCCCGGCTCGGACCGGGGGCCCTGGCGGGCGCGGCCCTCGTGCTGCTCCCGGCCGTGGCGGTGGACCGATCCGGGACCCGGATCGGTCACGGCGCCGGGTACTACGACCGCGCGCTGACCGCCGTCCGCGAGGACACACCGGTGGTGGCCGTCGTCCACCCCGACGAGCTGCTGGAGGCCGGGACCCTGCCGCGCGCCGCCCACGACGTCCCTGTGCCCGCGGTGCTCACGGCCGACGGTCTCGTCTGGCTGGTCACGAACGACGCGTCCTGAGCACCTCGGGCACGTCGGCGGCCGTAGAATCATTCCGGCCGCGTCGCCCGCGGCCGCGTTGCGACGAACATCCCGGAGGATTCCGCGTGCCTACCTATGTCTACGCCTGCAAGAGCTGCGGGCATCGCTTCGAGAAGTACCAGAGCTTCAGCGAGTCCTCGCTGGTAACCTGCCCCGAGTGCACGCAGGATGCGCTGCGCAAGGTCTTCGACTCGGTGGGCATCGTCTTCAAGGGCTCCGGCTTCTACTCCACCGACTCCGCGAAGTCGGAGACGGCCTCGGTCGAGTCCGGCAAGGGCGGGTCCGCTTCCGGATCGGCGTCGACCGAGTCGGGCGCGAGCGGTTCCGGGGATTCCGGGGCCGGCAGCTCCGGCGACTCCGGCACCTCGGCCTCCACGCCGGCTGCCGCCTCGGCTGCGCCGGCATCCTGACGGTCTGGCGTGCTGACGTCCTGACGGGGCTCCGCCCCTCCGAAGGGGCCTCCATGCCCTGATGTGCTCGCGGACGGTTCGACGGCGCGCGATGGTTCCTCCCCAGCGCGCCGTCGTCCACCGTGAAAGGCCGGCCTCGGATCGGACTCCGGTTCCGGCCTAGCGTCGAGGCCATGCTCACACGGTTCCGCGCTCATCTGCCCGCTTGGCGACGTGCACTGCGCAGGCGCCGCCGCACCCTGATGGTGCTCGCCGTCGCTCTGCTGGCCGCCACCTCGGTGCCCACCCTGCTGCCGCCCGCCTCCCAGGGGACACCGGTGGTGATCGCCGGCGCGGACCTCCCCGCGGGCACGGTCCTGGAACCAGGACACCTGCGCACCGTGCGCGTCGCCGCCGAACTCGTCCCCGACGGAACCGCGCAGTCCCCCGCGGAGGTGCTCGGCCAGGAGACCGCTCTCGCCGTCCCCTCGGGGACTCCGATCCTGTCCGGGCTGCTGGACGGGGGCGCCGCGGCGATCCCGGAGGGTTCCTCCCTGCTGGCGGTTCCGGTTCCCGCTGTGCTGACGCCCCATCTCGGTCCTGGGTCCGAGATCGAGGTGCTCACCTCGTCTCCCGTGACCGCCGGCACGACAGCCACACCGGCCCGCGTCGTCGAGCTCTCCGAGGACGGGGAGGGAGAGGCTGCCGTGCTCGATGCGGGGTCAGCGGGGCAGGCGTACGTGCTCGTCGCCGTCGACCGGAGCCGAACCGCCGAGCTCGCGCGCGCGATCGGCGAGGGAGCGGTGACGATCTCGATCATCGGCTAGAGTCCCGATGAGTCCGCTCTGTCGACTCTCCCCGTCCCACTCCTCAGTAAGGATGACCCATGAAGGGCTTCAAGGACTTCATCATGCAGGGCAACGTCATCGATCTCGCGGTCGGTGTCGTGATCGGCGGTGCGTTCACCGCCCTGATCGGTGCGTTCGTGGAATACCTGATCCAGCCCGTGATCAACGTGTTCGGCGGCAGCGGGAACACCAACGGTCTCGCCTGGCAGATCACCAACGAGGCGACGGTGGTCAACTTCGGCGCCATCATCTCCGCGATCATCGCCTTCCTGATCACCGCAGCCGTGGTGTACTTCGTCTTCGTCCTGCCCATGACGCAGGCCCGCAAGTTCGACCGCAAGCGCCGCGGCCTCCCGGTGGAGGAGGAGACCACCGCGCCGGAGGACGTCCAGCTGCTGACCGAGATCCGCGACCTGCTCCAGGCCCAGGCCGGCGGCACCGCCCGGCCCGGCACCACCCCGCCCCAGATCTGAGGACCTCGCACCCCTGAGTAAGAACACCGGTGCTGCGGCACCACACTCCCGTGACGCGGGGCGGACCCGAGCGGCCCCGCCCCGCGTCGATCATGTGGATCCCCCCGCGCGGGGAACCGAGCCGGACTCCTCCTGCGAATCCCTGCCGGATCCCGCCATCGACATGGTGACCGGGTGGTTCAGCCGTGAGGGGCGCGACCTCCCGTGGCGCCACGAGCACGTCTCGGCGTGGGCCATCCTCGTCTCCGAGGTGATGCTCCAGCAGACCCCGGTGGTGCGTGTGCTCCCCCGCTGGCGCGACTGGATCGAGCAGTGGCCCACTCCGGCCGACCTCGCCGATGCGCCGACGGCCGAGGTGCTGCAGCGCTGGGACCGGCTCGGGTATCCGCGGCGAGCCCTGCGCCTGCAGGAATGCGCGCGGGCGATCGTGCGAGAGCACGGCGGAGAGGTCCCGCGCGGAGAGGATGCTCTGCGCGCACTGCCCGGCATCGGTGAGTACACCGCCGCCGCGATCACCGCCTTCGCCCATCATGAGCGGGCCGTGGTGGTCGATACCAACATCCGGCGGGTGCTGGCGCGCGCGGTCCAGGGCAAGGCTCTGCCGGCACCGTCGTACAGCGCTGCCGAACGCGCGCTCGCGACGCGCACCCTCCCCCTCGAGCGTCGACGGTCCGTGCAGTGGAACCGAGCGGTCATGGAACTCGGGGCGCTGGTGTGCACTGCCCGTTCCCCGCGCTGCGAGCAGTGTCCGCTGGCCGGGGCCGGATGCGCGTGGTTCGCCGCAGGCCGGCCCGCCACCGAGGACGGCGCGCGGCGCCGGCAGGCCTTCGAGGGCACCGACCGGCAGATGCGAGGCCAGATCATGGCCGTGCTGAGGCGAGACGGCGACGCGACACGGTCCACTTTGCTGGCTCTGGATACCGCCGACGCCGCACGGGTCGAACGCTGCGCGAACTCCCTGGTGGCCGACGGGCTCGCCGTGCGTCAGCAGGACGGGCTGCGCCTGCCCTGACGTGCAGCTGTCGGCATCTGCCCAGCCGACTACTCGGGCCTGGCCCGCCCGTCCAGCTGCTTGATCATGCGCGTATTGCCGAGCGTGTTCGGCTTGACCCGCGCGAGGTCCAGGAACTCGGCGATGCCTTCGTCGGGCGAGCGCAGGAGCTGGTTGTAGATCTCCGGGTCGACGTCCTCGGACATCACCTCGAAGCCGTGCCGGGAGAAGAACTCCACCTCGAAGGTCAGGCAGAACACGCGGCTCAGCCCCAGCTCCGTCGCCCGCTCCAGCAGTGCGAGCAGCATCCGATGGCCCAGCCCGGTGCCGCGCTGATCATCACGCACCGCGAGGGTGCGGACCTCGGCGAGGTCCTCCCACATGACGTGCAACGCGCCGCACCCGACGACATCGCCCTCCTCGTCGACGGCGACCAGGAACTCCTGGACCGCTTCGTAGTAGGAGACCAGGTCCTTGCCGAGCAGGATGCCCGTATGCGTCATCGGTTCGACGAGGCGGTTGATGCCCCGCACGTCCGCAGGAAGCGCGGGCCGGATACTGACGCTCACGACGGTCTGTCCTCTTCTCGGGCGGGAACTCTGGCGGGGTCCTCGGATCCCGGGGAGTCGCGGGAAGCTCCGGGGTCGCGCGGATCTGCGGAGCCGAGGGCATCCGGTGAGTCGCTGGGAGCTGCGTTGTCGCCGGGGTCCGGTGAGTCCGTGAGGGCTGGGGAGTCGCGGCGATCGGTGGCCTGCTCGGGATCGGTGTCCTCGTCCGTCCCCGCGGCGTCACCGGAGTCGTCGTCCTCCCCGACCCGGTCACGCACGGCATCACCGCGACGTTCCGCGCGTCGGTCCAGCACCCGGTGAACCGTGTTGATCGCTCGCTCCACGACCAGGGCGAGCACCCCGGCGGCCACCAGGGCCACGGTGATCGCCATCAGATGATTGTCCTCGAACCACGAGCCGGCCACCACGCCGATCGCACAGGAGTAGACCGCCCACACGAACGTGGACAGCAGTGAGCGCGGCCAGAACTTGCGGTGGGGGTAGTGCACCGCCCCGGCCACCAGGTTCACGGCGGTGCGGCCGAAGGGGATGTAGCGGGCGGTCATGAGGAACAGCAGAGCGCGCCGCTGCAGGCCGCGGTCGGCGGCGTCCACCGCGCGTCGGCCCTTGCCCTCGCGCAGGAACCTGAAGCGCTCCCAGCCGACCTTGTTCCCAAGCAGGTACCCCAGGTTGTCGCCGCTCCAGGCACCGAGCCAGGCGGCCAAGCCGATGAGGATGATCGAGGGCCTGCCCGAGCTCGCCCACAGCGAGGACAGCGTCACGATGGTCGATTCGCTGGGCACGGTCGGGAAGAACCCGTCGAGGGCGGCGAAGGCGTAGACGACCAGGTGGACCCACCACGCGTCCGCGACGGCGAGGATCCATTCCTCGATCTGCCCCGACAGGGACAGCAGCCAGTCGATGAATCCGCCCATGCGTCCTCTCCGTCCGCTGCCTCTGCTGGGGGCCCGGCGTCACCGCGCGGGCTCGTCGCCGCACGGGATGGGGCGAACCGCTCCCGATCGGCCGGAGATACGGCGGAGCGGGAGCGGTTCGTGAGCGGCCGGCCTCATGGAGGCCGGCCGACGTCGAGGGGCCGGCCCCGCCGCTGGGCGGGGCCGGCCCGATCAGGAGGCGCTGGCCTCCGCGTTGTCGTCCTCAGGGGCGCCCGCATTGTCGGGGCGGGCCAGATCCTCGGCCCTGGCCTGGGTCATCGACTCCACATCGATGTCCTCCGTGATCGGCTCCAGGGTGCCGTCGGCTCCGCGGCGGTTGAAGGTCAGCTCGCCGAGCAGCCCCTCGCCTTCGGAGTCGACCACGATCGTGTCGCCGACGTGGACCTGCCCGAAGAGGATCTTCTCCGAGAGGGCATCCTCGATGTCTCGCTGGATCGTCCGGCGCAGCGGCCGGGCACCGAGGACCGGGTCGTAGCCCTTGTCCGCGAGCAGCTTCTTGGCTCCCTCGGTGAGCTCGATCGTCATGTCCTTCTCGGCCAGGCGAGCCTCCAGCTTGGCGATCATCAGATCGACGATCTGGACGATCTCGTCCGGGGACAGCTGCGGGAAGACCACGACGTCGTCGACACGGTTGAGGAACTCCGGCTTGAAGTGCTGCTTGAGCTCCTCGTGGACCTTCGACTTCATCCGGTCGTAGTCGGTGTTCAGATCGCCGCCGGCGCTGAAGCCCATGGACACGCCCTTGGCGATGTCCCGGGTCCCGAGGTTGGTGGTCATGATGATCACGGTGTTCTTGAAGTCGACGATGCGACCCTGGGAATCCGTGAGGCGACCGTCCTCGAGGATCTGCAGCAGCGAGTTGAAGATGTCCACGTGGGCCTTCTCCACCTCGTCGAACAGCACCACGGAGAACGGCTTGCGGCGCACCTTCTCGGTGAGCTGACCGCCCTCGTCGTAGCCGACGTAGCCGGGGGGCGAGCCGAACAGGCGCGAGGCGGTGTGCTTCTCGCCGAACTCCGACATGTCCAGCTGGATGAGGGCGTCGTCGTCGCCGAAGAGGAACTCGGCGAGCGCCTTGGCCAGCTCCGTCTTGCCGACGCCCGTGGGGCCGGCGAAGATGAACGAGCCGCCGGGGCGCTTGGGATCCTTGAGCCCGGCACGGGTACGACGGATCGCCTGGGACATGGCCTTGATGGCCTCGTCCTGACCGATGACCCGCTTGTGCAGCTCGTCCTCCATGTGGAGCAGCCTGGAGGACTCCTCCTCGGTGAGCTTCACGATCGGGATGCCGGTCGCGGCCGCCAGCACCTCGGCGATGACCTCCTCGCCGACGGTGGTGACGACGTCGGACTCACCGTGGCGCCATGCCTGTTCCTTCTCGTCGCGCTCGGACTTCAGCTGCTGCTCGGTGTCCCGGAGGGAGGCGGCGAGCTCGAAGTCCTGCTCGTCGATCGCCTCCTCCTTCTTCTTACGGGTCTCCTCGATCTTCGCGTCGAACTCCTTGAGCTCGGGCGGCGCGGTCAGGCGACGGATCCGCAGGCGGGCACCGGCCTCGTCGATCAGGTCGATCGCCTTGTCCGGCAGGAACCGGTCGTTGACGTACCGGTCGGCGAGATTGGCGGCGGCCACCAGAGCGGCATCGGTGATCGTCACCTTGTGGTGTGCCTCGTAGCGGTCGCGCAGGCCCTTGAGGATCTCCACCGTGAGCGCGACCGAGGGCTGATCCACCTGGATCGGCTGGAAGCGGCGCTCGAGCGCGGCGTCCTTCTCGATGTGCTTGCGATACTCCTCCAGGGTGGTCGCCCCGATGGTCTGCAGCTCGCCACGGGCGAGCATGGGCTTGAGGATGCTGGCGGCGTCTATCGCGCCCTCGGCGGCACCTGCTCCCACGAGGGTGTGGATCTCGTCGATGAACAGGATGATGTCGCCGCGGGTGCGGATCTCCTTGAGCACCTTCTTCAGGCGCTCCTCGAAGTCACCGCGGTACCTCGAGCCCGCGACCAGCGAGCCGAGGTCGAGGGTGTAGAGCTGCTTGTCCTTGAGCGTCTCGGGGACGTCGCCGGCGACGATCGCCTCGGCCAGCCCCTCGACGACGGCGGTCTTGCCGACGCCGGGCTCGCCGATCAGCACGGGGTTGTTCTTGGTGCGGCGCGAGAGCACCTGCATGACCCGCTCGGCCTCCTTGTCCCGGCCGATGACCGGGTCGAGGTTGCCGTCGCGCGCGGCCTGGGTGAGGTTGCGGCCGAACTGGTCCAGCACGAGCGACCCGGAGGGCTGGCCCTCGGAGGGGCCGCCGGCGGTGGCCGGCTCCTTGCCCTGGTAGCCGGACAGGCGCTCGATGACCTCCTGGCGCACGGCCGACGGTTCGGCCTTGAGGCGGGAGAGCACCTTGACGGCGGTGCCCTCGCCCTCGCGCAGCAGGCCGAGCAGGATGTGCTCGGTGCCGATGTAGTTGTGGCCCAGCTGCAGCGCCTCGCGGAGGCTCAGCTCGAGCACCTTCTTCGCGCGGGGCGTGAAGGGGATGTGCCCGCTGGGGGTCTGGTTGCCTTCCCCGATGATGTCGCGAACCTGCTCGCGCACGGCATCGAGGGTCACGCCGAGGGCCTCGAGCGCCTTGGCGCCCACTCCCTCGGCTTCGTGGATGAGTCCCAGCAGGATGTGCTCGGTGCCGATGTAGTTGTGGTTCAGCAGCCGGGCCTCGTCCTGTGCCAGGACGACGACGCGACGGGCGCGATCGGTGAAGCGTTCGAACATGGTCCTCCCCCGTCCGGTGGTGGTGTTGCATCGAGACTACGCGCGTTCGCCGCGGATTCCCCGCCTGTTCGCCGCGGGCGTGATGCGGGAGGGGCCCGATCGCCTGCGGAGCGGGAACGGCACAGTCCGACCCCGTGGTCGGATGAGCCGTCCTGGGAGGATGCCGGCCCGTAGCATGATCATCCGACCTGTCCGTCCTCATCGTCAGGAGCACGCCATGGGAGCCATCGTCGGCGGAATCATCCTCTTCATCCTCGGCGCGATCGCGAGATTCGCTCTGGAGTTCGACCTGCCGGGCCTGGACTCGGCGATGCTCGGCACGATCCTCATGGTAGGCGGCGCCGTGCTGTTCGTCGTCGGCCTGCTGCTGATGCTGCGCTCGCGCAAGACCGTGGTCAACACCGAGAGCGGGCCGGGACGCACCGTCTCCGAGCGCCGGGATCCCCCGCCCACCGCCTGAGCCACCCTGAGGTGCTCCGCGCCGGCGACTGCTCCGCACTCGCGATCAGCGCCTCGGCTAGCATCAGGATCACCGTGACCGGCACGAACACCGACCGGTCCGAGCGAGGAGTGGAGCGCTATGGCGGCACCGCATGCCGTGACGGACCGGGCTATCGATGCGATCAAGCAGATGATCATCGAGGGCGAGCTGGGCCCGGCCGATCGCCTGCCGCCCGAGAAGGAGCTGGCCGAGCGGATCGGGGTGAGCCGCAACTCCCTGCGCGAGGCGGTGAAAGCCCTCTCGGTGATCCGGGTGCTGGACGTGCGTCAGGGCGACGGCACCTACGTCAGCTCGCTGGCCCCGAACCTGCTGGTCGAGTCGCTGGGTTTCGTCCTGGATCTGCACCAGGGCTCCGCGGAGGGCAAGATCCTCGAAGTGCGGCGCCTGCTGGAGCCGACTGCGGTGGAGCAGGCGTGCCCGCATCTCAGTGAGCACGACGTCGAACGGCTCGAACAGCTGATGGTCGACCTCTCCGAGCAGTCCTCGGTCCAGGAGCTCGTCCAGGCGGACATCGACTTCCATCAGCTCATCGCCAGCCGCTGCCCCAACGCTTACCTGTCCTCCATGCTGGAGGGGCTCGCGAGCGCCACCGCGCGGGCCCGGGTCTGGCGCGGCCTGACCGAGGATTCGGCCGTCGAGCGCACCCTCGCCGAGCATCGCCGGATCCTCGATGCGCTGAAGGCCGGCCGCGGAGATCTGGCACGCGTCCATGCCGCGGCCCACATCGCCGGGGTCGAGAGCTGGATCCTCAAAGGCGCAGCGCTCGACTGACTCGACGGGGACGCCCCGATCCACCGGAGCGCCGCCGGCCGCATCCCGGCAGGCCTGTTCGCGACGTCAGACGTCGTGACCAGGACGGATGCTCAGATCTCCCAGACCTCTCAGACCTCGCAGACCTTTCAGGGCCGTGCGTGCTCCAGCCGCCGGTAGACGCGAGCGGCGGTTCCGCTCCGGATCTCCTGGCGCTGGTCCGCTCCGAGCTCTGCGATCAGAGCCAGCAGGTCCGCCGTGCCCGATCCCAGGTCGAAGGCGGCCGGTGCGATCGGCCAGTCGCTGCCGAACATCAGTCGCTGCGGCCCGAACGCCTCCACGGCGGTCTCGACGGCCCAGCGCAGCTGCCGGGGCCGGCGCGATCCGGTCCCGCTGGTGGACAGTCCCGACAGCTTCGCCACGGCCGACGGGTGGGCGGCCAGATCGCGCAGGCCGCTTTCCCACTGCCCCATCGCCCGGTGGTCGCCGAGAGGAGGCTTGCCCAGGTGGTCGAGGACCACCGTCAGCCCGTCGACCTCCCCCACCACACGGGCGGCCTGGTCCAGGTGCCGCGGGAAGGCATCGGGGATGTCCAGCGGCAGCCCGCGCCCCGCGAGCAGAGCCAGGCTCTCGCGCACCTCGGGACGGTCGAGGAACCCGGGGTCGGGATCGTCATGGACCAGGTGCCGCACCCCGACGATCCGGTCCATCGCCTCCGCGTCGGCGAGCAGCTCCGCGGTCCGCGACGGATCCGCCAGCGGCAGCCAGGCCACGACGTCGGCCCGGACCACGGGACTGGGATCCTGCTCAATCCGGGCCGCTGCCCTCTGCAGGGCGCAGGTGTCGGCGAGGGTGTCGTCGGCCTGGACCAGGACGACACGGTCCACGCCGAGCCGGGCGTGCTGCGGGGCGGCCTCCTCCCAGCGGGCATCGCGGCGCAAGGGTTCCGGCGCGGTGTCCAGCCAGCCGTACCCTCCCCTCGAGAGGTCCCACAGGTGCAGGTGGGCATCGGTGATCCCCTCAGCCATCGATCGCCTGCCAGAGCTCCTCGGGGATCTCGCGCGCCATCCGCTCGAGGTTCTGCCGCACCTGGTCTCCGGTGCGCATCCCCAGGACGACAGAGCTGATCGCCGGGTGGCGCAGCGGATACCGCAGGGCGAGGTCGGGCAGTTCGACCCCGTGCCTCCGCGCCAGGGCGGCCAGCTGACGGGCTCGCTCGAGGAGCTCGACGGGGGCGCCGGCGTATTCGTACCGGGCATCCTCCGCCACCTGGGGCCGCGAGAGGATGCCCGAATTGAACACGGACACGGCGACCACCTCGACGCCGTGCTCGAGGCACGCGGGCAGCAGTTCGCGCGCGGCGGGCTGTTCGAGCAGGGTGTAGCGGCCGGACAGCATGATCACGTCGACCATGCCGGTGCGCACGGCACGCGTCAGCACATCGACGTCCTTCGAGCCGACGCCCACCTGAGTGACCAGTCCCTCCTCGCGCATGGCGACCAGGGTGGGCAGGGCGTCGGCGAAGGCCTGCTCGGTGGGACCTTCCTCGGGGTCATGGAGATAGAGGATGTCCACCGCGTCCAGGCCGAGTCGTTCCACGGAGTCGGCGTGGCTGCGCCGGATGCCGGTCTCGCTCATGTCCCAGCGGCGCACGTGGTGGTCGGGGACGGCGAACCCGTGGGCGCTGTCGTCCCCGGTGCCGGGCCCCGGCTCGAGCAGCCGCCCGACCTTCGTCGAGAGCAGGTATTCCTCGCGCGGGTACTCCGCGAGCAGCGCGCCCAGTCGCCGTTCCGAGGTGCCCAGGCCGTAGTGGGGCGCGGTGTCGAACAGGCGGATGCCGCCGTCCCACGCCGCCTGCACGGCACCGGCGGCTTCCTCGTCGCTGGTCTCCCGGTAGAGGTTGCCGAGCTGGGCGGCGCCGAAGCCGAGGGCGGGGAGCCGGGGCGCGCTCACGGCCGCGTCCCCGTGCCGGGCAGGGACCACACGTGCTCGATGCCCGTGTCGTCCCCCGCGTAGGAATCGGCGACCTCGAGGAACTGGTTGATGTGCTCCTGCCAGCGTTGGTTGGCGGGAGAGGCCGCCAGCATCTGGCGCATCGCGCGGTAGTCCTCCACCTCGACGAGGTGGAAGAGGTCGCGGCCGTCGCGCCAGATGCGCCAGGAGTGCACTCCGGCTCGGCGCAGCACCGGGTCGAGGTCCTCGGGGATCTCCTGATGCTCGCGGACGTAGTCCGCCTCGTGGCCGGGTGCGATACGGGTGTGCAGGGCGATGGTCTCCATCTCGCTCACTCCTTCGCGCTGTCCGCCCGGGCCGGCGACTCCTCGAGCCACAGCTCGACGACGGGCACCAGCACGTCGGGGCGCCGGATCGGCAGGGTCAGCGTCGCGACGTCCTCGCCGATCCCGCCGATCGTGGTGTTCCACGCGGCCTGGCCCGGGTCGATCGTGCTCACGGCCACCTCGGACCCGTCGTGCAGGAACCGTGCGAATCGCACCCGGCCGGCCAGCCCCCGCAGATGCACGTGCTGCATGGGCCACACGGCCAGATGGACGTAGAGTCGATCCCCGCGCTGGGTCAGGAACGCGCCCGGCGGCGCCTCGATCCCCTCGGCCGGGCCCGCGCCATGGATGGAGTCGGCATGCACGTCCATCCAGTCCGCCAGCCCCGCGAGGATCTCGCGGTCCGGCGGGGAGACGGCGCCGCGCCCGTCCGGGCCGACGTTCAACAGCAGATTGCCGCCCTTGGCGACGGAATCGACCAGCATCCGCACCAGCAGGTCCGGGCTCTTGTGATCGAGGTTGTCGCGGTCGTAGCCCCAGCTGCCGTTGGTGGTCTGGCAGGCCTCCCAGCGCACCGGGCTGCCGTCGGCCCCGGTCATCGGGGCGACCGGCTGATACTGCTCGGGGGTGACGAGGTCGCCGGGGATGCCGAGGCGGTCGTTGACCACGCACGTCGGCTGGAGCTCGCGGACCATCCCCAGCAGCGTGTCGGCGTCCCAGTCCTCGGGTCCCTTGCCGTGGGGGCCGGGGTCGGTGAAGTCGAAGAAGAGGTAGTCGATGGTCCCGTAGTTCGTCAGCAGCTCCCGGACCTGGGCGTGGAGGTACTCGCGATACCCAGCCATATTGCGCTCGGCATTCAGTGCGTCGACGTCGGGCCGATCCCGCAGCGGATGGTTGTGGTCGATGGTGAAGTCCGGGTGGGCCCAGTCCAGCAGCGAATAGTAGAAGCCGACGTGGAGGCCTTCGGCGCGCATCGCGTCGACGAACTCGCGCACCAGGTCGCGCCCGCAGACGGCCGGGGCGGAGTAGTCGGTGTGCTGGGAGTCGAACAGGCAGAATCCCTCGTGGTGCTTGGTGGTCAGGACCGCATACCGCATGCCTGCCTGCCGGGCGCGCCCGGCGAGCTCGGCCGCGTCGAACCGGTCGGGGTCGAAGACCTCCGCGTAGCGTCCGTAGTCCTCGAGGGTGCGCTTCTCGCGGGTCATCGACCATTCGTGGCGCGCGGGGACGGCATACAGCCCGAAGTGGACGAAGAGACCGAAGCGCGCCTGGTCGAACCAGCCGTGGGGGTCCGCGTCGGCCTGCGGCGAGGCGGATGGGTCAGGCGTGGGCGACATGGGCGGGATCCTTCCAGACGGGGCCGTCCGGGAACAGGTGCTCGCGGACGGAGGACTCGTGCATGCGGGCTCCGGAGCCGGCGGCGTCGGGGGCGCGATACGAGCCGTCCTCGATCCTGACCGGGTCCTCGAAATGTTCGTGCAGGTGGTGGACGTACTCGATGACGCGGTCCGGGCGCTCCCCCGCGACAGCCGCTGCGTCGAAGAAGGCGTAGTGCTGGACGAGCTCGCACAGGCCGACGCCACCGCCGTGCGGGCAGACGGGGACACCGAACTTCGCGGCCAGCAGCAGGATCGCCACGTTCTCGTTGACTCCTCCGACACGCGCGGCATCGAGCTGGAGGACATCGACAGCGCCCGCCTGCAGCAGCTGTTTGGCGATGATCCGGTTGTGCATCTGTTCGCCGGTGGCGACCTTCACAGGCGACACCGCCCGACGGATCGCGGCATGGGCCAGCACATCATCAGGGCTGGTGGGCTCCTCGATCCAGGCCGGTCCCTCCGGCGCCAGGCGCTGCAGCCAGGCCACCGCCTCCTCGACGTCCCAGCGCTGGTTGGCATCCAGGGCGATCGGATACCCCGGCCCCAGTTCCTCGCGAGCGATCCTGAGCCGGCGGGCATCGTCCTCCACGTCGCCGCCGACCTTCAGCTTGACCATGCCGAAGCCCTCAGCACGCGCCTCCCGCAGCAGGCGCACGAGCTTCTCGTCGCTGTAGCCGAGCCACCCCGGAGAGGTGGTGTACGCAGGGATGCCGACCGCCCGGAGAGCGGCGATCCGCGCGGTCTTGCCCGGCTGCGCGCGACGAAGCAGCTCCAGCGCCTCCTGGCGGGTCAGGGCATCGGAGAGGTAACGGAAGTCGACGAGATCCACGATCTCCTCCGGCGAGAGCTGCGCCAGCAGCAGCCACAGCGGTACGCCCTCGCGCCGGGCCCGCAGATCCCACGCAGCGTTGACCACGGCACCGATCGCCATGTGCATGACGCCCTTCTCCGGGCCGAGCCAGCGCAGCTGGGAGTCGCCGACGAGCTCGCGGGAGAAGCCGCCGAGGTCCGACAGGAGAGCCTCGACGTCGCGCCCGACGACATGATCCGCCAGGGCCCGGATAGCGGCGCACTGGACGTCGTTGCCGCGTCCGATCGTGAACACGAGGGCGTAGCCGGCATTCCCATCGCTGGTCACCAGCTCCAGGTATGCCGCCGAGTAGTCCGGGTCCGGGTTCATGGCGTCGGAGCCGTCGAGGTCGCGCGACGTGGGGAAGCGGACGTCGTGGACCTGCAGCTCGGTGATGGTGGGCATCGTCTACCTCGAATCACGCCGTGGGAAATTGACCCACTCCTCCGATGTTTGAGGCGACGGTACGGATTGCGGGCGCGATCCACAAGCCGGACACCTCGGTGGTGGACGCTTTTCTGCGTGCCGCCGTGCAGAGAACGCCCGACAGCCATCCGATCTCTCCACACCGTGTGGCCGCCCTCCACGCCTCCGGAGATCCGATGATCACGCGAACTCCTGGACCGACCCGTCCGGATGCGCACGGGCGTCGCCAGGCCCGTCAGCTCGACATCGCTCCGAGGCAGAGCACGCGGCTCCGCCGGTCCATCACGACCAAGAGATGAGCGGCGTGTCACACGGAGCGATAGCCTGCACCGCATGACCGTTTCCCGAACCCCGTCGGACCGTGCCGGGACCCCGGCCTGGGCCACGCGATTGATCGAGGCGATCGAGCGCATCTACCTGGTGCTGCGCGTGAACCTGGTGTGGATCGCCCTGAGCCTGGCCGGTCTCGTCGTCCTCGGTGTGGCCCCGGCCAGCGTGGCCGCCTCCGATGCCTTCATCGCCGCTCGCCACGGGGCGAAGGTCCGCGTCCTGGCCACGATGTGGCCGAGCTTCCGTGAGCATCTGGTCACCGCCAACGTGCGCATGCTTCCGCTGATGGTGGTCCAGGCCGGCTCGGTGGCGATGCTCTGGATCGTGGCCGGAGGTGCGGTGGAGACGCCGATGATGAGCGCCGGGCTCGGGAGTCTCGCCGCGGTCAGCGCCGCCTGGTCCACGGCGAGTGTCGCCACGATCATGTCCACGCCGCGGGTGCGCCGGCAGGATCCCTTCGTGGCGTGGCGGCTGGCGCTGCTGCTGCCCGGAGCGATGCCGGTGCGGGTAATCGGCCTGACCCTCGGCCTCATCGTCTGGATGGTGCTGTGCTCCCTGGTATGGCCGGTGGCCGTGCTACTGGGAGCCGCGGCGGCGATCGACCTTGCCACGAGCCTGCTGAGCCGGAAGGTCGAGCTGCTGCTCGAGGAGATCGAGAACAACCGCGCCGCCGCATCGTGACGTCTCCGCCCTCGAGGCGGAGCGCTGTGGATGCGTTCGCGTCCTACCCCGCCGCGCGGGATACCCTGGCGGTACGGCCGCCCGGTGTCGCGCGAGTGATCGCGCCGCACGCCGTCGGGCGGCCCCGTGCGAGCTGGAACGGAGAGACATGGCTGACCTGGATGTGACCCGTGCGGACGTGGTGCTGATCGGCGGTGGCGTCGCCAGTGCCACCCTCGCCGCGATGCTCACCGAGCTGGAGCCCGAGTGGGACCTCGTGGTCCTCGAGAAGCTGGACACCCTCGGGGCGGAGTCCAGCGACGCCTGGAACAACGCCGGCACCGGCCACAGTGCGCTCTGCGAGCTGAACTACACCCCGCAGGACGTGGACGGCTCGGTCAGCCCGGCCAAGGCGATCTCCATCAACGAGCAGTTCCAGGTCTCCCGCCAGTTCTGGGCCCACCTGGTCGAGAACGACCGTATCGGCGACCCGTCGGACTTCATCCACTCCGTGCCGCACATGAGCTTCGTGCACGGTCTCGACAATGTCGACTATCTCCGCCGCCGCCACGAGGCCCTGGTCGCCAGCCCCCTGTTCGACCGCATGGAGTTCACCACCGAGCACGCCCAGCTGGCCGAGTGGGCACCACTGGTCTCGCAGGGCCGCCCGGTCACCGAGACCATCGCCGCGACCTACTCCCCCGACGGCACCGACGTCGACTTCGGCGCCCTGAGCCGTCAGCTGCTGGACTTCGCCGGACGCGTCGGCACCACCGTCTCGACCGGTTCCGAGGTCATCGACCTGCGCCGGTTGGGTGAGGACTGGGGCGTCATGGTCCGCGATACGGCCGACGGGACGATCCGCGTGGTGCGCGCACCCCGCGTCTTCGTCGGCGCCGGCGGCAACGCGCTGCCGCTGCTGCAGAAGTCCGGGATCGACGAGATCCGCGGCTTCGGCGGGTTCCCCATCTCCGGGCAGTGGCTGCGCTGCACCGATCCCGAGATCATCGACCGTCACGAGGCCAAGGTGTACGGCAAGGCCGCCGTCGGCGCCCCGCCGATGAGCGTCCCCCACCTCGATACCCGGTACGTCGCAGGGCAGCGCTCACTGATGTTCGGTCCCTACGCCGGCTGGTCCCCGAAGTTCCTGAAGTCCGGCCGGTACACGGACCTGTTCGCGTCGATCAAGCCCTCCAACGTCACGCAGATGATGGCGGTGGCCCCGCCGAACCTGGATCTGATGATGTACCTCGCCTCCCAGCTCGTGGCCACCCGTCACCAGCGGTTCGAGGCGCTGCGGGAGTACATGCCCTCGGCGCGGGAGTCGGACTGGGAGGAGGTCACCGCCGGACAGCGGGTCCAGGTGATCGCACCGGACCGCGACAAGCACGGCGTCCTCCAGTTCGGCACTCAGCTGATCACCGCCGCCGACGGGTCCATCGGCGGCATGCTCGGCGCGTCCCCGGGGGCGTCGACCGCCACCAGCATCATGCTGAACGTCCTCGAGCGCATGTACCCCGACCGCATCGACGCCTGGCGCCCGACCATCACCCAGATGGTCCCGAGCTGGGGCACGAAACTCTCGGACGACCCCGAGACGGCGCACCGGACGTTGGAGCGCACGGCGGCCTCCCTGGGCCTCGAGCACCCCTGACAGCGGCGCCGGGGACCGGCCCGATGAACCCCGGGACGGCCGCCGGCACCGCAGATGCACGAACACGACGCACGAACCCACCATTCGAGAACCCACGAACTCCGAAGGCGCGAACCCGCGGTCCGACGGGCGCGAGACGACGAAGGAAGAAGGACGCCGGATGCGCATATCACTCATGACCACGTGCCTGGTGGATGTGATGACCCCCGACGTCGCCCGCTCCACCGTGCTCCTGCTCGAACGGCTGGGGCACGAGGTGGTCTTCGACAAGCGCCAGACCTGCTGCGGCCAGATGCACACCAACTCCGGGTACTACTCGGAGGCGGCGCCGGTGGTGCGCAGCTTCGTGGACACCTTCGAACCCGCCCTGGACTCCATCGACGCGATCGTGATGCCGTCCGGCTCCTGCGCGGGCTGCGTGCGCGAGCAGCACCAGCTGGTCGCCCAGCACGAGGAGGACGACGAGCTCGAACAGCGCGTCCAGGCCGTGGCGGCGAAGACCTATGAGCTCTCCCAGCTGCTGGTGGACGTGCTCAAGGTGACCGACGTCGGCGCCTACTTCCCCCACAGCGTCACCTACCACCCCACCTGCCACTCGATGCGCTTCCTCAAGGTGGGCCCGCGCCCGCTGAAGCTGCTGCGCGCGGTCGAGGGCATCGAGGTGAAGAACCTTCCCGAGTCCGACACCTGCTGCGGCTTCGGCGGCACCTTCTCGGTGAAGAACGACGCCACCTCCGACGCGATGGTCACCGACAAGGCCGCCAATGTCGTCTCCACGGGTGCGGAGTACGTCGTCGCGGGGGACGCCTCCTGCCTGATGAACATCGGCGGCAAGCTCCGCCGCACCGACGCCGCGCCACGGGCGATCCACCTCGCACAGATCCTCGCCTCCACCCGGGAGGATCCCTTCATCCCGTCCGAGACCATTCTGGGGAGGGCTTCATGAGCACCGTCGACCTGGGGATTCCGTCCGTCC
This sequence comes from Brachybacterium sp. SYSU DS0246, assembly GCF_059391765.1. Lineage (NCBI taxonomy): Bacteria > Bacillati > Actinomycetota > Actinomycetes > Micrococcales > Dermabacteraceae > Brachybacterium > Brachybacterium sp. SYSU DS0246. The sequence continues at coordinate 58,763 of NZ_JBZXYT010000018.1, forward strand.
GCCCGCAGCACGCCTCACCGTCCTCGAACCTGCGCGGTGATCGCTCCTTCCCTGCCGCGGCCCGGGACGACCTCGCCGATGAGACCCTGCGGGGGAACCTCCGCCACGCCACCTCCACCATCACCACCAAGCGCGCCGCGGCGGTGCGGGAGGTGCGCGACTGGCAGAAGCTGCGGGACGCCGGCAGCGCCCTGAAGTGGCAGGTCACCGACCATCTCCCGGAGCTTCTCGAGCAGCTCGAGGAGTCCGTGACCGCTGCGGGCGGGGTGGTCCATTGGGCCCGCGACGCCGACGAGGCCGGAGAGATCGTCACCTCTCTCGCCCTCGAGCGCGGCGCCGAGGAGGTGCTCAAGGTCAAGTCGATGGCCACCCAGGAGATCGGCCTGAATGAGACCCTCGAGCACGCCGGGATCCGCGCCATCGAATCCGATCTCGCCGAGCTCATCGTGCAGCTGGCCGGTGACACCCCCAGTCACATCCTGGTCCCGGCGATCCACCGCAACCGCGCACAGATCCGCGAGATCTTCCTCGAGGCGATGCCGGACCTGGAGGAGTCCATCACCGACGACCCGGCCGAGCTGGCCGAGGCATCCCGCCGCTTCCTGCGGGAGAAGTTCCTGGACATGCCCGGCTCGGTGGCGATCTCCGGCGCGAACTTCGCCGTCGCCGAGACCGGCACCATGGTCGTCGTCGAGTCCGAGGGCAACGGGCGCATGTGCCTGACCCTGCCCAAGACCCTCATCTCCGTGGTGGGCATCGAGAAGATCGTGCCCACCTTCGAGGACCTCGAGGTGTTCCTGCAGCTGCTGCCCCGATCCTCCACCGGGGAACGGATGAACCCGTACACGACCCTGTTCACCGGGGTCACCGAGGGGGACGGACCCGAGGAGTTCCACCTGGTGCTGCTGGACAACGGCCGCAGCGCCGTGCTCGAGGACCCGGAGGGCCGCAGCGCCCTGCACTGCATCCGCTGCTCCGCATGCTTGAACGTGTGCCCCGTCTACGCCCGCTCGGGCGGCCACGCCTACGGGTCGACGTACCCCGGTCCGATCGGGGCGATCCTCTCGCCGCAGATGACCGGGATGGGCGACGCGGACGATCCCAGCACCTCGCTCCCCTACGCCTCGAGCCTCTGCGGGGCCTGCTACGACGTGTGCCCCGTCAAGATCGACATCCCCAAGATCCTCGTGCATCTGCGGGCGGAGGACGTCGACCAGCGCCGCGATACGAAGGGCCAGTTCCGGGGCACCTGGGACGTGGCGATGAAGGGAGCCGGTGCCCTGATGTCCTCCCCGCGGGCGTACGACGCCGCCGTGCGCTCGGCCGGACCGCTGACCAAGCTGATGCCCGGCGCCAACATCGGCAAGCTGCCCGGCATCGTTCCCTTGATGCCGGGCTGGACCGATCACCGCGACCTGCCCAAGCCCGGGAAGTCCTTCCGCAGCTGGTGGGACGAGCACCAGAAGGAGACGGCGTCACGGACGGCCGATGGAGCTGCCGGCGACGGAGACGCCGAGGAACCCGGCGGAGCCGGGCAGACATCGCAGACCGGCACCGAGGGCGAGGAGCGAGCATGAACGCCTGGGCCGACGAGCGTCCCGTGCGCACGCGCGGGATGAGCGCCAAGGAGGAGATCCTGGCCCGGGTCCGCTCCGCCCTGGCGGTCCCCCGCCGGGACGAGGTCACCGATGCCGAGGACGTCCCTCGCGCGTATCAGCGCGCCGATGACAAGCAGGAGGTCTCCACCGACCCGGCCAAGATCCGCGACGTGCTGGTCCAGCGCCTCGAGGACTACACCGCGATCGTCCACCGCACGACGGCAGCCGGGGCGCCCGCCGTCATCGCCGAGGCCGTCGGCGAGGCCAGGCAGGTCATCGCACCGCCCGGGGTACCGGAGAGCTGGACCCGGGAGCTGGGCACTGCGGTCCTCCTCGACGACGGCAGCGCCTCGCCGCACGAGCTCGACGCGATCGACGCCGTGCTCACCGGTTGCCACACGGCGATCGCCCTGACCGGCACGATCGTGCTGCGCGCCGACGAGCTCGGCGGGCGCCGCGCGGTCACGCTGATCCCCGACCACCATGTCGTGGTGGTCGAGGCGGAGCAGGTGGTGCTCGGAGTGCCCAAGGGCATCGAACGCATGAACACCGATCCGCGTGCCGCCTGGACCATGGTCTCCGGCCCCAGTGCCACCAGCGACATCGAGCTGGACCGGGTCGAAGGCGTCCATGGCCCCCGCCGCCTCGAGGTCGTCCTCATCGAACCGGAACCAGAACCAGAGCCCGAGAACGAGACCGAGACCGAGTCCCGGAACGATCAGGAGAAGACAGCATGAGCGATCCCGTGGCCGAGACCACCGCCGGCACCGGCATCCCCCCGCAGAATGCGCCCCGCGACCGCGGCGACCTCTTCACCCTCAGCGCCGGCACCTACCAGGCGCAGGTCTCCACGGTGGGAGCGATCGTCGAGTCGCTGAGCATCGCGGGACGCGACCTCCTGGTGCGCAACCCCGAGCAGGGGCCGATGCAGCACTTCCGGGGCGGGATCGTCGCCCCCTGGCCGAACCGGATCGGGGACGGGAAGTACACCTGGGACGGCCAGGAGATCCAGGCCGCCCTCACCGAGCCCGAACGCGGCAACGCCCTGCACGGACTGATCGCCTTCCACCCCTTCACTGCCGCGACCGTCGCGGAGGACGAGGTCATCCTGCGCGGCGAGCTGTTCCCGTCCACGGGCTATCCGTTCCATCTGCTGCTGACCGTCCGCCACGCACTCGACGCCGAGACGGGACTGACCACCACCGTGACCGCACGCAACATCGGCCACGCCGATGCTCCGTACGGGGTATGCCCGCACCCCTATCTCGTCGCCGGCCCGGAGCCGCTGGATACGTGGTCGCTGCACTTCGAGGCGGCGACCGTTCTCACCGTCACCGAGGACCGGCTGCTGCCCACCGGTACGGCGCCCGTCGCCGACGGCAGCGAATTCGACTTCCGCGCTCCGCGGGTCATCGGCGACCTGTTCATCGACCATGCCTTCACCGACCTCGGCCGCGACGCCGACGGCCGGCTGCGCGTCAGCGTCTCCGCGCCCGGCGGAACCGGCGTCGAGCTGACGGCGGGCGAGGAGTGCGGTTGGCTGCAGGTGCACACCGCCGATCGTCCGGAACCGGAGAACAACCGGGTCGGGCTCGCGGTCGAGCCGATGACCTGCCCGCCCGACGCATTCCGCAGCGGCGTCGACGTGGTGCGTCTGAGTCCGGACCAGGAGTTCTCGGCCTCGTGGTCGATTCGGGGCTGGTGAGTACGCCCGGTCGGGACAGGCACATGCTGCGGCGAGCATGAGAAGGACCCGTCGCCCTGAGGGCGACGGGTCCTTCTCTCACCGGGCCCGAGTGACCCGGGCGGGTGCCGTATCAGTTGGCGTGGGCATCCTCGTACGCCTTGCGGATGGTGCCCGAGATGCGGCCGCGATCCGGGACCTCGTAGCCGGCCTCGCGGGCCCACTGGCGGATCCGCGAGGAATCGTTCGAGCTGCTGGAGCGGGAGGAGCTCGAACCGCCCCGGGTGCGACGGCCGCCGACGCGACGGGCCTTCTCGACCCAGGTGCCGAGCTCGTCGCGGAACGTGCGGGCGTTCTGCTCGGACAGGTCGATCTCGTAGGCGACGCCGTCGAGGGCGAAGCTCACCGTCTCGCTCGCGGTCGCTCCATCGACATCATCGACGAGCTCGACATAGGTCTTCCTTGCCATGGGGGTCTCCCTTGTTGGTCGGGTCTGCTTCATTTGCGACCTCGGGATGATGTCGCACGCTGGTTCCAGTATCCAGTCCGCGCGCCCATATATCAATCCGATCACGGAGATTTGTGGACAACGGTGACGCTATTCATCCCCGCGGTGGAGTTCGCGGTAATCCTGTTCCGCCCGGCGCTCGGCCTCGCGTTCGCGTCGATCGGCCCGCATAATCGCCCGCAGCGCGAACCAGAAGAGCAGCCCCGCACCGATCGGCGGCAGCAGCGAACCGGCTTCGTACCAGAATCCGCCGTCCATCTCAGGCCTCCGGTTTCACGAGCGGGAACAGGATGGTCTCCCGGATGCCGAGCCCCGTCAGGGCCATGAGCAGGCGATCGAGGCCCATACCCATTCCGCCCGTCGGCGGCAGCGCGTATTCCATCGCTTCCAGGAAGTCCTCGTCCAGGCGCATCGCCTCGTCGTCGCCCTGGGCGGCGAGCGCGGCCTGCTGGGCGAACCGTTCGCGCTGGATCACCGGGTCGACGAGCTCGGAGTACCCGGTGCCCAGCTCGAAGCCGCGCACGTACAGGTCCCACTTCTCGACCACGCCGGGCGTCGTGCGGTGCTCGCGCACCAGCGGGCTGGTCTCGACCGGGAAATCACGGACGAAGGTCGGCTCGTGGAGATGGTCGCCCACGCGGTGCTCGAAGAGTTCCTCGACCAGCTTGCCGTGCCCGAACTTGGGATGATCGAGATCGAGATCGAGGGACCGTGCGATCCCGCGGAGCCGTTCCGTGTCCGTCTCGGGGGTGATCTCCTCGCCGAGGGATTCCGAGAGCGAGCCGTACACGGTGATCTTCGCCCATTCTCCGGAGAAGTCGTACTCGGTGCCGTCGGCGAGAGTGACGACCTGAGAGCCGGTGGCTCGTTCAGCGGCTTCCTGGACAAGTGTCCGGGTGAGGTCCCCGATGGAGTCGTAATCCCCGTACGCCTGGTACGCCTCGAGCATCGCGAACTCGGGCGAATGGGTGGAATCTGCCCCTTCATTGCGGAAGTTGCGATTGATCTCGAAGACCCGCTCGAGGCCGCCGACGGCCGCGCGCTTGAGATACAGCTCCGGGGCGATCCGCAGATAGAGATCCAGATCGAACGCGTTCATGTGGGTGACGAACGGCCGCGCCGCGGCGCCGGAGGGGATCACCTGCAGCATGGGCGTCTCGATCTCCACGAAGTCGCGCTCGTGGAACGAGGTGCGCAGCGAGTGCATCACCTCGGCGCGGCGACGCACGGTGTCCCGTGCCTGCTGGCGCACGATGAGGTCGACGTAGCGCCGACGCACCCGCTGCTCCTCGGAGGGCTCCGCGTGCAGCACCGGCAGGGGCCGCACAGCCTTGGCCGCCATCTGCCAGCTGTCCGCGAACACGCTGAGCTCACCGCGGCGGGAGGCGCCCACCCGGCCGTGGAAGAAGACGTGGTCGCCGAGGTCCACGTCGGCCTTCAGATCGGCCAGACGCTGCTCGCCGAGCACCGCGAGGGAGGCCATGATCTGCAATCGCTGCCCGGCGCCGTCCTGGATGGTGACGAAGGCGAGCTTGCCGGTGTTGCGCTGGAACACGACGCGGCCGGCGACACCGACGACGTCCTCGGTCTCCTGTCCGGCCTCCAGATGGCCGTACTCCTCGCGGACGGCGGCGATCGTGGCGGTCACCGGCACTCCGACCGGGTAGGCGTCCTCCCCGCGCGCCAGCAGGCGCTCCCGCTTGGATTTGCGGACCGCTACCTGGTCGGAGTGGTCCGTCGCATCGAGGGCAGGGGGATTCTCGCTCATGAGGGCGATTCTCTCATCACTGCCCGAGGATGTGCCCGCCTCGTCAGGGTGCTGTCGCGACCACCACAGCGGCGTCCAGCAGCCGCGTGCCCTCGACCCGTGCGGCCACCACCACGAGGACGTCGCCGCGGTGGTCCGGGCCGATCTCCTCGAGCGTGGCGGGATCCAGGGCGAGCGCGTAGGCCCAGTCGACCTCTGCGCGAGCGAGGGCCTCCCCCAGCGCGCGGCGGATCCCCGCGACCGATCCGCCTGCCGCGTCCGCGGCGGCGACGGTGCGGGAGAGCGCCAGCGCCCGGTCGCGCCCGGCATCGGAGAGGTAGGCGTTGCGGCTGGAGCGGGCCAGTCCGGAGGGTTCCCGCTGGATCTCGACGGGCTCGATCCGCACCCGGAGGTCGAGATCGGCGACCAGGCGCTGGATGATCGCGAGCTGCTGGGCGTCCTTGCGGCCGAACACCGAGACGTGCGGGTCGGTCAGCTGCAGCAGCTTGGCGACGACGGTGACGACGCCGTCGAAGTGGCCGGGCCGGGCCGCGCCCTCGAGGATGGTGCCGGCGCGCCCCGCGGTCACCGAGACCGTCGGCGGCAGGACCGGGTACATCTCCTGCACGCTCGGGGCGAAGACGAGATCGACGAGCCCGTCCACGACGGCGAGGTCGGCGTCGAGATCCCGCGGGTAGGCCTCGTAGTCCTCCCCCGGGCCGAACTGGAGAGGGTTGACGAAGTCCGTGAGGATCACGTGGTCGGCGACCTCACGGGCACGGGAGACCAGGGCGAGATGGCCCTCGTGCAGCGCGCCCATGGTCAGCACCGCCGCGACCGTTCCCCCCATCGCCGCGCGTCGCGTACGGAGTTCGGCCTTGGTGGTGACCAGCGCCGTGGTGGGAGGTGTCTGCGAACTCATGCCGTCTCCTGTGTCATGCCGTGTGCTGTGTCCTGTCTCGAGCACGTGCCCGCCGTGCGCGGCGACATGCCCTCTCCTGCCTCGAGGGATCCCCCGATCTGCGGAGCCCTGGCCCCGTGGCGTCTCGGGACGCGTCGGGACCGCGGCTCACGCATCATCGGCGGGCCCGTGATCCTCGAGCAGCTCGCGCACCTGCTGCCGGGTCCGGCCCGGGAGCCCCGCCCGGGCCAGAGCCGCGACCGCGAGGGCGCGGTAGGTCGCTCCGACGTCACCACGCCGGCTCGTGACGCCCGAGGTGTCCGCCCCGCCGGAGGACCGGTCGACGTCGTCGAGCGCTCCCAGGTGCGCGGCCACCGTCCCGGTATCGCCCCGCATCACCGGGCCCGTCAGGGCCTTGGCGCCGCGGCGCAGGGATTCGTCGAGGGCGGCCTCCAGCAGCGGTCGCAGATAGGCGCCCGGGTTCTCGATCCCGAGGCCGGCGAGGATCTCCCGGGCCTGGTCGACGAGCACCACGAGATGGTTCGAGGCGTGGGCGAGGGAGGCGTGATAGAGCGGGCGATCGCCCTCCTTGAGCACCACGGCCTCTCCCCCGAGCTCGACCACGAGCGCCCCGGCCACCGGCAGGAACGTCGGCGCGGCGGTGATGGCCATGGGGCAGCCGACCAGTCGCGACAGATCCGCCGAGGTACCGGTGAAGGTCATGGCGGGGTGGATGGCCAGCGTGGCGCTGCCGGCGTCGGCCAGCGGGGCGAGGACGCCGGTGCCGTACCGACCGGAGGTGTGCACCACCAGCTGTCCGCCGGGCGCGAGACCGGTGGAGGCGATGCCGGCGGCGAGCGGGCCCAGCTGGTCGTCGGGGACGGCCAGCAGCAGCATCTCGCTGCGTTCGACGATGGCGGGAACGTCCAGCAGCGGCACGCCGGGCAGCAGGTCCTCGGCGCGCGTGCGGGAGGCGTCGGAGACGGCGTAGGCGCCCGTGATGGCGTGGCCCTCGGCACGCAGCGCGGCGCCCATCACGGCTCCCACCCGTCCGGCGCCGATCACGCCGATGCCGAGCCGGGGTGCGCTCATCGTTCCTCCTGAGGCAACGGGGACGACGCAGCGGACGGCGCCGAGGTCTCCGCCGACGGGACCGTCGAGCTCGCGGCGGCCATCCCGAGCGCCGGCCGGGGCCAGTGCTCGCGGTCGCGGTACCGGCGCAGGGTCGCGGCATCGCGGGCGAGCACGCTGTGCAGCGCGAGCGCGTCTCGGCGCGAGAGGGCGCCGAGGGTCAGGGTGCTGCCGGCGATGCCGACCTTGAGGTCGAGGACTCCGAGCCGGCGTCCGATCGGACCGTCGTGGAGGGAGAGCTCCTGGATCCGTTCGCGGGGCACGATCTCGAGCTTCTTGGTCAGGATGCCGCTGCGGTGGACGAGCGCCCCCGGCAGCAGCACGCTGACACTGGTGCGGCGGTCGATCCAGTACAGCCCGACCGGGGTGCGCATCCCCTCGATGCTCCGGGCCGGGGCCGTGAGCAGGCGCTCGAGGACGGCGAGATCGTCGGCGGTTCCCAGCGGCGCGGCCAGGTGGCCCAGGGTGGCCTGGAGCTCCTCGCGGGTGCCGACGGGCAGCGCGCTCTGGGCGCCGTTGACGTCGTCGTCCTCGATGCCGGCGACGGTCACGGACACAGCCGTCCAGTCGGGCCCGCGCCACAGCAGCGGCCGGCGCAGTTCGAATCGCTGGATCCGCCCGGAGGCGATGTTGTCCGTCCGCGTGTTCGCCAGGCCGCGCCGCATCCGCAGCCCGCGGTCGGTGATGCGGGAGACGAATCCCCAGCCGGATTCGATGCGGCCGAACACGTACCGGGGCACGGCGATGAAGGCCGGGGCCAGAGGGATGAGCACGGCCGGGGACACTCCTTCCTGCCAGATCACCATGATGGCCGCGAGGCTGACGCCGACGAGGGTCATCACGGCGCCGATGAGGAAGCCGAGGTCGCGCAGCAGGGAGCGCACCAGGCGCCCCGTGGGGATCTGCGCGATCAGCTCGCCGTCGGTGACACCGTCGTAGAGCACCCGCTGCAGCCGTCCCCCGGCCGCAGCGGCGTCACCGGTGGCTGTGCTGCCGTGCTCGCCGGTGCCGTCGCCGGATGCTGTTCCCACGGGCTCCCCGGCACCCTCGATCACGTCAGCGGGCGTCCCGGGCGCGCGATGGTCCCCGTCTCGGACCTCCTGCGCGGAGGCGCCCTCGACGGTCCCTGCCGTCCCGGCCGGCCCCGGCGCACCGGAGGCGACGCCCAGGATCCGTGTGCGCAGCTCCTCGGCATCGGCGGATCGCACGTATTCGATGTCGAGGTAGGACTCTCCCCCGCCGGCCACCTCGATGCGCACCTTGGCCAGTCCCAGCAGACGGGCCAGCAGCGGCCGCTCGACGGAGACCGACTCGATGCGGGCCCGTGGGGCGTACTCCCGCGAACGGCTGATCAGCCCCTTGTGCAGCGAGACACCGTCCTCGTCGACGGCGTAGGTGGTGAACCACCACACCAGGGCGGACAGGACGATCGAGATCACGATCACCCCGGCGAGCACGGCCAGGCCGATGAGGGCTCGGGTCAGGGTGAAGTCGTCGATGAGGCGGGCGACGTTCTGCGCCGAGACCACGGCGACCAGCCCGATGATGATCTTCCATCCGGTGACCAGAGGCGTGATCGGGTGGGTACGGCGACGCTCGGCGGCCGGTGCGGCGGCGTCGGGGGCGGTCGGCTCCGTCTCGCTCACAGCGCCGCCATGTTCTCGATGCCGCGGTCGGTCAGCAGCTCCCGCAGTCGCTCCGCCTCCTCCTTCGGCAGGCCGGGCAGCGTGACGCTGGAGGCCCCGGCCGCCGTGGTCACGGTCAGCTTGGCGAGGCCGTAGCGGCGGTCCACCGGGCCCTCGTCGATCTTCACCGACTGCACCCGGCCGTAGGGGATGGTCTGGACCGAGCGGAACATGACGCCCGCGGCGATGGTGAGGTCCTCCTCCGCGTCCAGGTATCCGATGGCCCGGACCCGGCGTGGAGTGAGAATCAGGCTCTGGAGGAGCAGGATCAGGGGCACGACTCCGAGGGCGGCGATCCACCACCAGCCCGTCAGCACCGTGCCGACGATCGCCGCGGCGATCATCAGCAGCCAGATGACGTAGCCGACGATGCCGGCGACGTAGCGCGCCCGGATCAGCTTCTCGGAGACAGGGCGCAGGGCCCCGGCCCCGAGCAGGCCGTCGGGCTCGTCGGGGATCGCCGGCCGGTCGGCACTCGCGGGGCCGGCGGGGATCGCGGGCTCGGCGGGGACGTCCGGCGACACGGCGTCACGGCCTCCGTGCGCTGCCGGGGCGGGTGATGCCGGAGCGGTGCCGGGCCCGGATTCCTCGGATGGGAAGGTCATGGGATCCATCGTGTCACCTCAGGGTCCTTTCGGCGCTCCGACGCGGGTGGGAGATCGGACCGTCGATGGTCGGGAGTCGTCCGGGTCGGACACCGTCCAGGGCGGGCCCTCGGCGCCGTCGGCATCACCCGGGGCCCGATGGGCTCAGTGTCCTGCTTCGGCGCCCGCCGCGCTGTCGCCGTCCTCCGGGGGCAGCTGGCCCCAGCGCTCGACGATCACTCCCAGCACGCCGAGCACGATCCCGGCCACGGCGGCCGCAGCGGTGGGCAGGATGGCTGCGAGCGGATCGCCCGTGCCGGTGATGATCAGGAAGAGCGCCTGACCGGTGAAGATCCCCCCGACCACGGCGCCGGTGTAGGCGCAGGCCCGGGCCAGGAGCACGGTGCGGAAGGCGGTGGGCAGGTCGATCTGGAATCGGCGTGGAGCCAGGGTGGGATGCAGCCGGCGCTCCTCGCTCTCGAGCATGTAGCGGCGCAGCGGGATCCCGTAGACCAGCAGCACGGTCGACAGCGCCACCAGGACCAGCGTGGTCAGCCAGCCGGCGATCGGGAGCGAGTGGCCGCGGCTGGCGAGGGTCTCCAGCATCTGGGCGCCGAAGCCTGCGCCGACGACGAAGATCAGCACCAGGACCGGGATGTTCAGCGGCCTCACGGACGATCGAATCCCGTCACGGCAGGGCCCGGCCGCAGACCGTCGCGGTCCCCGGCCCGGGCCAGGAGGTCCGCGATCCGGCCGTGGCCGGGCAGCTCGGCGGCGGGCCGGGCGGCGTGCCAGGGGGCGAGCACGAAGGCGCGCGCGTGGGCGCGCGGGTGCGGCAGGCTGAGCTCGGCGTCGTCGAGGCGATGGTCGCCATAGGTGATCAGGTCGACGTCCAGGGTGCGCGGACCCCACCGGACCGCCCGCTGGCGATGGGCGTCCTGCTCGGCCCGGCGTGCCGCTTCGAGCAGATCGAAGGGCCCCAGCACGGTGCTCACCCCGACAGCCGTGTTCAGGTAGGCGCCCTGGCCGTCGGGTCCGCCGACGGGGTCCGTCTCCAGCACGGGCCCGGTCCACTCCACCTCGATCCCCTCGGCCTCGGCGAGCACCGACAGGGCGCGCTCGAGATGAGCGGCCCGGTCGCCGAGGTTGGAACCCAGGGCGAGCACTGCCTCGATGGGCGCGGCGTCGCGCTCGATGCTCACGGCCACGTCGCCGACGGGCAGGCCGACGGGAGCCGAGGGCTTGTGCACGGTCACGGCCACCCGGCGCACCCACGGTGCCCCCTCGCCGGTGAGGATCCGATCGGCGATGCGCTCGGCGAGGGTCTCTATCAGCTTGTGGGCGCCGGTGCTGATCTCCTCATGGACGGCCAGGGCGATCCCCGCGTAGTTCACGGTGCGGGCGAGGTCGTCGGCGCGGCCTGCCGGGGCGGTGGAGAGATGGAGGGTCACATCCGCCACGAACTGCTGTCCGAGCTCCGTCTCCGCGGCGAGCACGCCGTGCCGCCCCCACGCTCGGATTCCCGTGACCTCGATGCGGTCCAGTCGTCCCGGCGCGCGCCGGGGCGCCCTCGTGACGTCCGGTGCACCGGGCGCGCGCGGCACGGGGGACTCGGGGGTCATCGGCCGGCGCTCCGGCGCAGACGGTCGCCGACGCGGACGGCGGCGAGGTTGGGCGGGACGTCGTGGACCCGGACGGCCCAGGCCCCGTGCTCCGCGCTGTAGGCGCTGATGGCGGCGGTGGCGGCGTCACGGTCGACGCCGAGGGAGCTGACGAATCGTTTGCGCGAGGCACCGATGAGCAGCGGCAGCCGGTGGGAGGCGATGTGCTCCCACCTCGCCAGCACCTCCCAGTTCTGCTCGCCCGTCTTGGCGAAGCCGAGGCCGGGATCGGCCACCAGGAACCGGTCCTCGACCCCCGCGGCCCGCAGTGCGTCCAGACGGTCCTCGAGCTCCGCGGCGCTGTCGCGGGCCACATCCTCGTACTCGGTCAGCTCGGTCATCACGTCGCTGTGCCCTCGCCAGTGCATGGCCACGAACACCGGTGGAGTGCCGAGCCGGGTCCGCAGCCGGGCCGCCTCCGCGCCCATGTCGACGTCGGCGCGGCCGGCGGAGACGTCGTTGACGATCAGGGCGCCGGCCTCGATGCTCGCGGCCGCCACGGAGGCGCGCATGGTGTCCACGCTGACGACGATGCCCTCGCGGGCCAGCTCGCTCACCACGGGCAGCACGCGCCGCAGCTCCTCGTCCTCCTCGACCCGGGGCGCCCCCGGGCGGGTGGATTCACCGCCGACGTCGATGATGGAGGCTCCCTGCGCTGCGAGCAGCCGCCCGTGGGCGATCGCGTCGGGAGCGCTGTCGTGCTCGCCCCCGTCGGAGAAGGAGTCCGGAGTGACGTTCAGAACGCCCATCACCAGGGTGTCGTCACCCGTGAGGCGCTCAGGAAGGCCGTCGGGCCGCAGTCGGCCGCTGCGCGGTCGGGTCCGGGTGCTCATGAGTCAGCTCCGGTTGATGAGGCTCATGGCCTCGGCGCGGGTGCTGGGGCTGTCACGGAGCATGCCGCGCACGGCGCTGGTCACGGTACGGGCACCCTCGGCGCGCACACCGCGCATGGACATGCACATGTGCTCCGCCTCGATCACCACGATCGCGCCGCCCGCGCCGAGCTCGTCCATCAGCGCGTCGGCGATCTGGAAGGTGAGCCGCTCCTGGACCTGGGGGCGACGGGCATACACGTCCACCAGCCGGGCGAGCTTGCTCAGTCCGGTGACCACGGCCCCGTCCGGGATGTAGCCGACGTGGGCGACGCCGACGAACGGCAGCAGATGGTGCTCGCACATCGAGTGGAAGCCGATGTCGCGCACCAGCACCAGCTCCTGGTGCTGGATGTCGAACGTGGTCGCCAGCGGCTCGTGGGGGTCGCGGTCGAGGCCGTCGAAGACCTCCTCGTACATGCGCGCGACCCGGGCGGGGGTGTCCTGCAGACCGGCCCGGTCGGGATCCTCGCCGATGGCCGCGAGGATCTCGCGGACCGCCGCCTGGAGGCGGGCATGGTCGACCGCCATCTCAGCCCCTCGTCTCGTTCCCGTCACCGTAGCCGTGGCCCTCGCCGTAGCGGTAGCCCTCGCCGGTCCCGCCGGGGGCCTCACGATGCGGTGCGCCGGGGATCTCCGGGCCGTCGCCGCCGGGGTGCGGCAGTTCGGGCGGATTGGGCTGGAGCGGCTCGCCGGCGTCGGAGTCCTCCGCGCCCGTGGCGGTGGTGCTCGCCCCGACCCGGGGCGCCTCGAGGGACGGCCGGTCGTCGCTGGACTGCCAGACCTCGCGCAGCGGCCGCTTCTTGACCTGGGCGAAGATCTCGGCCAGCTCCTGCTCGCCCAGGGTCTCCTTCTCGAGCAGCTCGGCCACCAGCCGGTCGAGGACGTGCCGGTTGTCGACGATCACCGCCCAGGCCTCGTCCAGGGCGTTGTCCAGCAGCGCCCGGACCTCCTGATCGATGAGGCGCGCGGTGTCGGCGCTGAAGCGCGGAGCCTGACCCTGCTGCATGCCGACGAAGACCTCGTCCTGCTCGCCGGCCAGGGCCACCTGCCCCACCGACCGGCTCATGCCGAGCTGCATGACCATGGTCCGGGCGATCTTGGTGGCGTTGTCGAGGTCCGAGCCGGGTCCGGTGGTGACGTCGTGGAAGATGCTCTCCTCCACGGCGTATCCGCCCATCGCATAGGCGAGGCGGTCCAGCAGCTCGTTGCGGGACTGGTAGTTGCGGTCCTGGGTGGGCACGACCATGGTGTAGCCGCCGGCCCGGCCGCGCGGCAGGATGGTCACCTTGGTGACCGGCGCCGAGTTGTTCATCGCCGCGGCGACCAGGGCGTGGCCGCCCTCGTGATACGCGGTCATCTGCCGCTCACGGTCGTTCATGACCTTCGAGTAGCGCTGCGGGCCCATCGAGACGCGATCGACCGCCTCGTCCAGGGCTCGGTTGTCGATGATCTGGTTGCCGCTGCGGGCAGTCAGCAGCGCCGCCTCGTTGAGCACGTTGGCCAGGTCTGCGCCGGACATGCCGATGGTGCGCTTGGCGATGGCCTCGAGGTCGACGTCGTGCGCCAACGGCTTCCCCTTGGCGTGCACACCGAGGATGTGCAGGCGGCCCTTCATGTCGGGCGCCTCCACAGCGATCTGACGATCGAAGCGGCCCGGACGCAGCAGGGCCGGATCCAGGATGTCCACACGGTTGGTGGCGGCGATGAGGATGACGTTCTGGTTCTCGTCGAACCCGTCCATCTCCACCAGCATCTGGTTCAGGGTCTGCTCGCGCTCGTCGTGGCCGCCGCCCATGCCGGCGCCACGATGGCGCCCCACGGCATCGATCTCGTCGACGAAGATGATCGCGGGGGCGTTCTCCTTCGCCGTCGAGAACAGGTCGCGCACACGGCTGGCGCCGACGCCGACGAACATCTCCACGAAGTCCGAGCCGGAGATCGAGTAGAACGGGACGCTGGCCTCGCCGGCCACGGCCCGGGCCAGCAGCGTCTTGCCGGTGCCGGGCGGGCCGTACAGCAGCACGCCCTTGGGGATCTTGGCCCCCACCGCCTGGTACTTGTCGGGTTCGACGAGGAACTGCTTGATCTCGTCGAGCTCCTCGACCGCCTCCTCGGCGCCAGCGACGTCCGCGAAGGTGACCTTGGGGGATTCCTTCGAGAACAGCTTGGCCTTGGACTTGCCGAACTGCATGGCCCGGCCGCCGCCGCCCTGGGCGTTCATGATCAGGAACCAGAACAGCCCGATGAAGATCAGCAGCGGGAGGAAGGACAGCAGCAGCGTCGACCACCAGGAGCTGCTGGCGATCTCGTCGGTGTAGCCCTGCTCGGGTGCGGCGTCCTCGACCGCCTGCACGACGGCGTCGCCGCGGGCGTCGACGTAGCTGAACCGGACCTGGGTGCCCTTGTTCTCCTCGCCGTCGACGAAGTCCTCGGTCAGCACCAGGTCGACCCGCTGCTGGTTGCCGTCGATGATCTTGGCCTGCTCGACGGTGCCTCCCTCGAGCAGCTCGAGCCCCTGCTCGGTGTCGATCTGCTGATAGCCGTCGCGCCCGAAGAGCGAGAACAGCACCATGCCCAGCAGCAGCGCGACGATGATCCAGATCGCGACCCCGGTGAAGGGCCTGCGCTTCTTGTTCTTGGTGGCCGAATCCGCCATGTCAGTCCTCGTAGACCGAGCGCTTGAGCACGCCCACGTAAGGGAGGTTCCGGTAGACCTCCGCGTAATCGAGTCCGTAGCCGACGACGAACTCGTTGGGGATCTCGAACCCGACGTACCGGACGTCGATCTCCACCCGCGCGGCGTCCGGCTTGCGCAGCAGGGTGCAGATCTCGACGCTCCGGGGGCCGCGCGAACGCAGGTTGGACAGCAGCCACTTCAGCGTCAGGCCCGAATCGATGATGTCCTCGACGATGAGCACGTTGCGACCGGAGATGTCGGCGGAGAGGTCCTTGAGGATCCGCACGACGCCGGAGGACTTGGTGCCCGAGCCGTAGGAGGAGACCGCCATCCAGTCCATCTCCACGGTGAGATCGATCGAGCGCGCGAGATCTGCCATGACCATCACCGCGCCTTTGAGCACGCCCACGAGGATCGGTGGTTCCTCCGCGTAGTCCGCGGCGATCTGCTCTCCGATCTCGGCGAGCCGGTCGCGGATCTGCTGCTCGTCCAGCAGCACCCGGTCGACATCAGGGTGGTGGTGCGTCAAGGGCACGCGGGTCTCCTCCGTGGATGTGGTAGGTCGCCCGTCGGGGCTCACGGATCCGAACGGCGCCACACCAGCAGGCCGTCGCGACGAGCGACTTCGATCCTACCCGGTACGGGTACAGCCGCCTGACCGTGCCATGAGACCACCAGGGCGTCGATGGCGAGCACCTGGCGCCGCAGCAGGGACTTCGTCGGCCCGGGAGCTCCGGGCGGGCGCGCTGCGCTCTGGGCGGAACGTGACCCATCGCGCAGGACGCGGGTCCGCAGCGGGGCCGCGGTCGCAGCCAGGGCGTGGACGTCGAGCAGGAGCAGGTCACCCTCCTCGCGGGCCGGGGAGCCGTCCCGGCGCAGCGAGTCGAGCAGTTCCGCGGCCTCGGCGTCGAGATGGTCGGCGTCGGGGCGCACGAGGTCGGCGCTGCGGGCGAGGTTCTCGTCGATCTGCTCGCCGAGGATCTCCCGCAGCAGGGGCAGCGCTCGATGGCGGACCCGTGCGCGCAGCATCGACTCGTCCGCATTCATCGGGTCCTGCCACCACTGGAGATCGTGGAGACGGCAGATCTCCTCGGTGTCCGCGCGGCGCAGCGCGGTGGTCTCGCCGCGGCCGGTGCCGAGGAAAGGCCGCAGCAGGCCGTCGCGGGAGCGCGGGATGCCGGCCAGCGCTCTCGGACCGGCGCCGCGCGCCAGGGCCATCAGCACCTGCTCCGCCTGGTCGTCGAGCGTGTGTCCGAGCAGGAGCGCGAGACCTCCGCGATCCTCGAGGAGGGCCTCCAGGGCGGCGCGGCGAGCGTCCCGGGCGGCGTTCTCGAGACCTCCGGCAGCGTCGGTGGGCACCTGGGCCTGGAGCACGTGGGCGGTGGCGCCGAGTCGCTCGGCCTGGGTGCGGGCGCGCTCGGCGACGCGGCCGGATTCCGCCTGGAGGCCGTGGTCGACGATCGCCGCCTCCGTCTCCAGACCCATCCGCGAGCCCACCCACACCGTGGTGGCCAGCAGCGCGAGGGAGTCGGCTCCGCCGCTGAGGCCCACCACCAGACGAGGAGAGAGGCGGCCGGCCGCGGTGTCGTCGGCGAGCTGCTCGAGCCGGGAGGTCAGGGCCGCCCGCACGGCGGTGCGGGCGCGGGCGACGACGGGCGGGGGTCCCGGCATCAGTCGGCCCGAACCATCTCGGCGGCGATGTCGTCGACCGCCGCCCGGGCCGCAGCGGCATCGGCGCCGTCGAAGCCGTGCACGACGATGGAGTAGCCGGCGGCGCGCCCGTCCGGCAGCGCGACCACGCCGGCGAGCGTCGCCGCTCCCCCGAGATAGCCGGTCTTGCCACGCACGAGGCCGTCGGCGTCGCGTGCCGAGTCCGCGTCGAACCGGTCGGCGAGGGTGCCGCTGAGCCCGGCGATCGGCACGTCGAACAGCAGCTGCTCCAGGGTCGGGACGTCCCCGGAGGCGGTCTCGCCGAGCACCGCCGCGAGCAGGGCGGGCGGAACCCGGTTCTGCCGCGAGAGCCCCGATCCGTCGCGGATGTCCAGTGCATCCAGGTCCTCGTCGGGCACGCCGAGCTCGGCGGCGAGATCACGGATCTCCGCCTCCACGGCGGCGGCGGCGCCCTCGGGGGTGGTCTCCTCGCCGCGCGCGTCCGCGACCAGGTGGGCCAGCAGCTCAGCAGTGGTGTTGTCGGAGATCTGCAGCGTGTGACGGACGATCTGCGACAACGGCTCGGAGTGGATCTCGACCGACGGGGCGTCCGCGGGAGCGTCGGCCGCGGTGATCTCGCCGTCCACCTCGATGCCCTCCTCGCCCAGCAGCTCCGAGAACCGCAGCGCGGCGTCGCCCGCCGGGTCGGTGGACTTGGGACCGTACTGCTCCCCGTCGAGCCACCCCTCGTCCAGGGCGAGGGTGGCCGTCGGCGTCACCCAGCCGCCGGAGGGGCCGTTGTTCCCCCAGGCCGGGTTCCGACCGCCGGTGAGGTAGTTGTCGTCGAGGTTCACGGTGACCTGCTCGGTGCCCTGCTCGCGGGCGAGCGCCGCGGCCTGACCGGCCAGGTCGCGCAGGTCCGCGTCCGTGAGAGTCATGTCACCGCCGCCCTGGAGGGTGATCGTCCCCTCGGTCACGACTGCCCGAGTGGTCAGCACCTCGTCGCCGTCGTACACCCGCAGCACCGCGGCCGCGGTGAGGAGCTTGAGGGTGGACGCGGGGATCCGGGCCGTGTCGGCGTCGCGCGCGGCGATGGTCTCGCCGGTCTCCGCGTCGGTCACGCTGAAGGCCAGCCCGCCTGCCACGACGGGGTCCTCGGCATGGGCGGACATGCGCTGTTCCAGGTCGGCCGCCGCTTCCGGGTCGGGAGAGGGGGCGACGGCAGGGCTCGGCGCGCCCGCGGAGACGCGCTCCCAGTCCTCCGCCTGCGCGGCAGGCCCGGTCCCGGGGCCCTCCTGCGACGTCTCGAGGGTCAGCACGCCCGGGAAGGCGTCGGTCAGATCACCGAGAAGGTAGAAGCTCCCGGGGACGGCGGCGCACAGCACCATCGCCGTCGCGCGCCAGACTCGCTCGGATACTCTCGCCACCATGGTCACCACGATATGGTGTCCAGGTCAGAACCAGTGCCCCCAGGGCCGGAGCAACGGAGCGGCTGTCGTGGAATTCGACGTGACCATCGAGATCCCTCGCGGGAACCGGAACAAGTACGAAGTGGACCACCACAATGGGCGTATCCGTCTGGATCGGATGCTGTTCACCGCCACCCGGTATCCCGACGATTACGGCTTCATCGAGGGAACCCTCGGTGAGGACGGCGACCCGCTGGACTGTCTGGTCCTGCTCGAGGAGCCGACCTTCCCCGGGTGCCTGATCCGCTGCCGCGCGCTGGGCATGTTCCGCATGCGCGACGAGGCCGGCGGCGATGACAAAATCATCGCCGTGCCCGTCGGCGACCGCCGTCAGGTGCGGCGCCAGGAGCTGACCGACGTCTCGGAGTTCCACCGGCTGGAGATCCAGCACTTCTTCGAGGTCTACAAGGACCTCGAGCCCGGCAAGAGCGTCGAGGGCGCCCACTGGGAGGGGCGCAGCGACGCCGAGGCGGAGATCCGCCAGTCCTACCAGCGGGCCGCCGGCACCGAGCACGCCAACGAGTTCACCCGCGAGGTCTGAGCGCGTTCGGGGCCGCGGCCCCGCCGGAGGCACCCCGCCGAGCGGGGGCCCCGCTCAGCGGTCGAGCTCGGGCCGGTCGCCGGCGAGCTCGCCATCGATGGTGGGTGCCTGGGAGAAGATCTCGAGCATCGCCTCGACGACGGAGCGGGAGACCGCGTTGGCCCCGAAGCCGCCGATGATCGCGCCGACGCCGAACGGGAGCAGACGACCCAGCCACAGGCCGCCGGCCCGGGCCATCACGCGCCGGCGCACGTAGCGGGAGAGCTGGCGGCTGATCAGGCCCGGCAGGAACCCGCCGCCCCCGCCGAGGACCGCATTCCACTGCAGGCCCTGCTTGCCCATGGCCTTCGCGATGATCTCCGTGCCCCGCTCGCCGCTGAGCACGCCCATCAGCACCAGGCGGCGGGTGTGCTTGTCGGACATGTCCACGTCGTAGATGTCGGCGGCGGCCAGGGTCAGGAACGCGCAGCTCTCCGCGAAGGAGACCCCCTCGCCGACGGTCAGCCCGACGGCGGCGGCGGTCCCGAGGCCGGGCAGAGCCGCGATGCCGCCGATGCCGGCACCGGTGGCCGTCGTCAGCCCGGTGAAGCGCCGGGTGACCATCTCCATCAGCTGGCGGCGCGTCGCCTCGGGGTGCTTGGCGCGCAGACGCTCGACGTAGCTGTGGGCGAACGGCGACTGGACCTTCAGGGCGGCATCGATCAGCGAGAGCCAGCGCTCGTCGAGCTGCTCGACGAACTCACCGCTGTCGTCCTGCTCGGGATTCGGGGTGGTCGGGTCGCTGCCGGGCATCATCGGCTCCGTTCCTGGGGGTCCTGGACAGCAATAAGCTACCGTCCTCAGCCGGACGGCGCCCACATCCCGCGCGGGCTCCGAGGCGACCCGGGCTCCGAGTGCGCCGCGCCGCAGCGCCTCGACGACTCGGCGATCAGGCCGGGCCCGGGTCGTCAGGCCCGGTCCGCGATGACCTCGCCCTCGCCGAGCTGAGTGATCTCGCCGCTCAGCCCGAGCCGACGGACAGCGTCGGGCATGTCGGTGTAGTGGGCGGTGTAGCGGGCCGAGATGAACGAGCGCGGGACCATCTTGTCGTGGCACAGAATCCCGGCCAGATGGTCGGTCTCGTGCTGCAGGATCCGGGCGGGCCAGCCCCCGTGCTCCTCGTCGATCTCACGCAGATCTCCTCCGGGCAGCAGCTCGGTGGCTCGTAGTCGGACCCGCCGCGCCCGGGGGACGATCGACTGCCAACCGTCCACCGAGAGGCATCCCTCCCAGGCGTAGACGCGCTGGGTGCCCAGCAGCTCCACCTGGGGGTCCAGCAGTGCGCGCAGCGGGAACGGACGTCGTTCGAGGGGATCCTCCCCGGCGGACGCCTCGCCGGGGGCCGCGTCCTCCGCGTCCGCTCCTGCGTCCACGTCGGCGTCCGTTCCCGCTCCGGCCCCGGCGTACCGGTCCTCGACCACGACGAGCGCCAGAGGCAGTCCGATCTGCGGGGCGGCCAGCCCGACGCCCGGGGCGCGGCGCATCGTGATCGTCATGGCCTCCGCGAGCTCCAGCAGCAGCCCGGCGGGGATCCGGTCGCCGGCGGCGACGGCGCGCCGGCGCAGGGCGGGGTGGCCGGACTGCACGATCCGCAGCGGGTCCTCCTCCGAGGGGCGACGCTCCAGGATCTTCCGGCTCAGCTCAGTGATATCCACGCATCCAGTATCGCCTGACCACAACCGGCCCCTCCCATCCCCGCCCATCCCCGCCGATCTCCGCCCGGCCCCGGCCGCCACTGCTCATCACCGCCTCGCCGCGCGCGGGAGACACCGCGCGGGAGACACACCGCACAGCTCGATGCACCACGAGGATGAGACGTGGGATACACTCTCGGAGCCGGTGCAAGGGAGCACCTCTCGCGAGAGCGACCAGGACCGGTGACAACACTTCACAACGGACCGTCCGGCACGTACCTGCCGGTGAAGGGACACACCATGGCAACTGTCACATTCGACAATGCGTCGCGCGTCTACCCGGGACAGGAGCGCGCAGCCGTCGACAACCTCGACATCCAGATCGGCGACGGCGAATTCCTCGTCCTCGTCGGCCCCTCGGGCTGCGGCAAGTCGACGTCGCTGCGCATGCTCGCCGGGCTCGAGGAGATCGACGCCGGCCGCATCCTGATCGGCGATCGCGACGTCACCGACGTCCCGCCGAAGGACCGCGACATCGCGATGGTGTTCCAGAACTACGCGCTGTACCCGCACATGTCGGTCGCCGACAACATGGGCTTCGCCCTGAAGATCGCCGGCAAGCCGAAGGCCGAGATCCGCCAGCGCGTCGAGGAGGCGGCCCAGCTCCTGGACCTCTCCGAGTACCTCGATCGCAAGCCGAAGGCGCTCTCCGGTGGTCAGCGTCAGCGTGTGGCGATGGGCCGTGCGATCGTCCGCCAGCCGCAGGTGTTCCTCATGGACGAGCCGCTGTCGAACCTCGACGCCAAGCTGCGCGTCTCCACCCGTACGCAGATCGCCTCGCTGCAGCGCCGCCTGGGCGTCACCACCGTCTACGTGACCCACGACCAGATCGAGGCCATGACGATGGGTGACCGCGTGGCCGTGCTCGACCGCGGCGTGCTCCAGCAGGTCGACTCCCCGCGCCGCATGTACGACCACCCCAACAACGTGTTCGTCGCGGGCTTCATCGGCTCCCCGGCCATGAACCTGATGGACGTCCCGCTCACCGACCAGGGTGTCCAGTTCGGCGGCACGGTGCTGCCGGTGGATCGCCAGACGCTCTCGGACACCGACGAGAAGTCGGTCACCGTCGGCGTCCGTCCCGAGGACGTCGAGCTGGTCCCGACGGACGAGGGCATCGCCATCGAGGTCGACGTGGTCGAGGAGCTCGGCGCCGACGCCTTCATCTACGGGCGCCGCGCCGGCAGCGAGGACACCTCCAAGCCGTTCATCGCACGCGTCGACGGGCGCCGTCCCCCGGCCAAGGGCGAGACGATCTTCTTCCGTCCCAAGCCCGATCACCTGCACCTCTTCGACGTGTCGAACGGTCAGCGACTGGGCGACTGATCCTCGCCAGCACGGCACATCGCGCGACGGGCGTCCGGCATCTGCCGGGCGCCCGTCGCCGTCCCATCGGCCGGGCGGCGCTCGCCGTCCCCGGATCGGTACGATTCCCTTCCGGCCGGGGGCGACCTGCACGGAGAGTTCGCCGGCACGGTGCGCGCGAGGTGTGACGAAGTGCGCCCGGCTGGGCAGACGGTCCGCGATCGGGAGAGAATGGAGCCATGGCACCTCTGGAGATCACCGCATCGCGCGCAGATCCGGCCCTGCTGGACCTGCCGTGGGAGCAGCCGCTGGAGGACTGGCCCGAGGACATCCTCGCCGCTCTCCCCCGCGGTCTCTCCCGGCATGTCGTGCGATTCGTCCGGGTCTCCGGGCGGGTTCTCGCGCTCAAGGAGATCACCCACGACCTCGCCTCCCGCGAGTACGACATGCTGCGCGTCCTGGGCCGCATCGGAGTGCCCTCCGTCGTCCCCTTCGCCGTGATCTCGGGGCGCACCACGCCCACCGGGGAGCCGCTGGACGCGGTGCTGATCACCCGCCACCTCCAGTTCTCCCTGCCCTACCGCGCGGTGTTCAGCCAGGTCTCGCGCGAGGACACCACCGATCGGCTGCTCGACGCGCTCGCCGTGCTGCTGGTGCGCCTGCATCTGGAGGGCTTCTACTGGGGCGACGTCTCCTTGTCCAACACGCTGTTCCGCCGCGATGCAGGGGCCTTCGCCGCCTACATCGTCGACGTCGAGACGGGGTCGCTCCACGAGACCCTCTCCGACGGGCAGCGCAGCTACGACCTCGATCTGGCACGCACCAACATCATCGGCGAGCTGATGGACCTCCAGGCGGGCGAGATGTTCGATGCCGAGGCCGATCCGATCGCCATCGGCGATGAGCTCCTGCGGCGATACGACAGCCTGTGGTCGGCGCTGACGGCCCGGGAACGGTTCTCGGCCGACGAACGCTGGCGCGTCTCGGCCCGCATCGAGAAGCTCAACCAGCTGGGTTTCGACGTGGGAGAGCTCGAGATCACCACGGACCTGGACGGGACCACCCTGTCGATCCAGCCGAAGGTCGTCGACGCCGGCCACCACTCGCGCCGGCTGATGCGACTGACCGGCATCGACGCCCAGGAGAACCAGGCTCGACGCCTGCTCAACGACCTGGACCAGTACCGGGCGGCCACCGAGCAGCAGGCCGAGGAGGAGGAGTTCGTCGCGCACGAGTGGCTGCAGCAGCAGTACGAGCCCGTCGTCCGCGCGATCCCGCGTTCCATGCGCTCCAAGCTCGAGCCCCCGGAGTTCTTCCACGAGGTGCTCGAGCACAAGTGGTTCCTGTCGGAGAAGGCCGGCACGGACGTCAGTCTCGACGAGACCGTGCGGGACTACATCCTCACCGTGCTCATCCACCGTCCCGATGAGAAGTCGCTGGTGACGACCGAGACCTCGGCCCTGCCGATCTTCGACAGCTGAGAGGCCGAGCAGCAGCATGGCAGGTCCTTCCCCGCTGGCGAACCTCTCGCTGCGCGCTCAGCTGCGCGTGGACCGGCTTCCGCTCCGCCTCGCCCAGATGATGCTGGGACTGACGGGCTTCGGCCTCTCCCTGGCCATGCTGCTGCGCTCGGGACTCGGCGGGGCGCCATGGGACGTGCTGCACACCGCGCTCGCCGAGCGGGCCGGACTCAGCGTCGGCACGGTGAGCATCACGGTGAGCTTCCTGCTGCTGCTGGCATGGATCCCGCTGCGCGAGCAGCCGGGGATCGGCACCATCGCCAACTCCATCTGGGTGGGCGTGAGCCTCGACCTCGGGATGGCGATCCTGCCCCGGCCTCCACCCTGCCCATCGCTGTGCTGATGATGGTCGCCGGCGTGGTGATCAACGGCGTCAGCGGCGCCGTCTACATCGGCGCGCAGCTGGGCCCGGGCCCGCGTGACGGAGTGATGACGGGACTGGGCCGGCGTCTGCGCCGCCCAGTCGGCCCCGTCCGGATCGCGCTGGAGGCGTCCGTGCTGGCCGCCGGCTGGGCGCTCGGCGGTCCCGTGGGCGTCGGAACCCTCGCCTACGCGATCGGGCTCGGCCCGGTCATCCAGCTGGTCCTTCCCCGCGTGATCATGCCCGTACGCACCGCGGGACCGGCGTCCCCGTCCGCGGCGCCGGAGACGGGAGAGCCCGTCGGCCCGACGCCGCCGGCCGGCCCTGCCTGACCGTCTCAGCTCACGCGCGGCCCTGTGCCTCCCGGACTCCGGAGATCTCGTACAGCGCGATCGCTGCGGCGACCGACGCGTTCAGCGACTCCGTGCCCCCGCCCATGGGGATCGAGACCACCTGATCGCTGGTCTCCCGGGCGAGACGGGAGAGCCCCTTGCCCTCGGCCCCGACGACCAGCGCCGCCGGCTGCGTGCCGAGCTCGAGCTGCCGCGTGGTGACGTCCCCACCGGCATCGAGGCCGAGCACGAACACGCCCTGCTCCTTGAGCGAGGAGAGGGTGCGGTTGAGGTTGGTGACCTGGGCGACGCGCACGCGCCCGGCGGCGCCGGCGGCCACCTTCCACACGCTCGCGGTCATGGAGGCGCTGCGCCGCTCGGGCAGGATCACGCCGTGGACGCCGAAGGCATCCGCGGAGCGGAGGATCGCGCCGAGGTTGCGGGGGTCCGTGATGCCGTCCAGCGCCACCAGCAGCGGCGGTTCGAACGCCTCGGCGGCGATCTGCAGCAGCTCCTCCACGTCGGCGTACTCGTACGGCGGGATCGTCAGGGCGACGCCCTGGTGCACGGCGTTGTCACTCATCCGATCCAGATCGGTCCGGGACGCCTCGGCGACCGGAAGGCCCTGGGCCGCGGCCAGGCGCATGATCTCGCGCACCCGCTCATCCGTCTCGAGACGCACCATCACGGTCAGCTGCGTCGCGGGCACGTTCTCCTGCAGCGCCTCCAGCACGGCATTGCGGCCCACCACCTGGTCGCTGCCGGGGCGGTTCTTCGCGCCCTTGCCTCCTGCACCGCCGCGCCGGCTCGA